>JASICF010000408.1 GCA_030044775.1 Candidatus Sulfotelmatobacter sp.
AACTTTGATCGCGACATCTCGTCCCAGCCGAGAATCGCGGGCGCGGTAAACTTCGCCCATTCCTCCCGCGCCGATAGACGACAAAATTTGGTACGGCCCCAGCTTTGTGCCAGAAGTGAGCGCCATAAATGGGGATGATTATATGCGAAGGAGACTCAGCAGACTACTTTGCACGGAGGCTGGAATCTCGCGAACAAAAGGGCAAACACCGAATAAGCTACTCTCTCTCGATCGGCGCCAGTATGCGCGCCCAGAGCGGCAGTGGACGGACGAACAGGATAATCTGTCCAGGCTTTGGTGAGAGTCGCTTAGCCGTCTCGGTCAAGCCGCAATCTTTCCCAATTGCCGCGCCCCGCTCCAGCAATTCATCTGTAATAACGTCCGCCTGCCCGGAGCAAGCGGCTTCGTCAATCCCCAGCGAGACAAAAATCCTTTCGGGCAGCGGTTCCTCGATTTGAAAATTAGCCATGCCATTTGCGGCGGTCTGCTGCGTCACTCGCTGCCACTTCTTTTGGCCAGTGACAGGATATTGCAGCCAGACGTGGTAACCGCGAAGCGGTTTTCCGTTCCCGGCTTTCACCACCCGGACTGTAATTGTCTTCTGCGCCGCAGACGGGACGGTTCCGAAGCAAATCGCCGCCGCCAACGCGAAAAGACCACTAGGAGCACGCATTCGTCGCCAGGCTCTCCGGGTTGACAATGCCAGGCCTTGTCTCGAAGAATCCTTCCACTCTCTGCAGCACCTCCACATCGCTTTTCGATTCGTAAATCTCTTTGCGCAGGTGCGCTCCGCCCGGCACTCCGTGCGTAAACCATGAGGCAAACTGCTTCATCTTTCCAATCGCATCGGGCAACTCTTCTTCGATTAGCATCGAAAAATAAGTCCGGATCATCTGGTAGCGATCCGCTTCGGTGGGCTGGTCATACTTGCCCGGCACGACTTGTGTGGGGACAGCCGTCCTCGGCTGTCCGTCGGGCCGAAGGCCCGATGCCTCTCTGCCAAGTTCCACTCCGCCCGCAAGGTTTGTCGAGCTTCCGACTGTTCCGCAATATTGCTCAATCTGCCGGAAGATCCACGGATTCGACGGCGCCGTCCGTCCAATCATCACCGCGTCGCATCTCGTTTGCGCAACCATCGCGCACGCATCTTCCGGCGTGCGGATATCGCCGTTGCCGATCACCGGAATCTTCACCGCATCTTTCACCGCCGCAATCCACTCCCATCGCGCCTGTCCGCTGTAACCCTGCTCGCGCGTCCGCGCATGCAACGCAACCGCAGCCAGTCCGCACGCTTCCGCCATGCGCGCCAGTTCCACGCAGACAATTTCTTCGTCATTCCATCCCGCGCGGAACTTCACCGTGAACGGAATCTTCACCGCCGCGCGCACCGCTTCAAAAATCTTCCCTATCGCCGGCAGATCGCGCAGCAGCCCCGATCCTCCGTTGCACTTCACCACCTTTTTCGCCGGACACCCAAGATTCAGATCGACCAGGTCAAATCCAAACCCCTCGACCATCCGCGCCGCTTCCGCCATCACCTGAGGATTGCTCCCAAAAAGCTGCGCCGAAATCGGGTGCTCGTCTTCATAGAAATGCAAATAGCGTTTCGCCTTCTGGTCTTTTTTTCGGAGCACTCCGTCGGCCGAAGTGAATTCAGTCATGATCAGCCCGCATCCACCAAGGTTGCGGATGAAGCGCCGAAACACCGTATCCGTGACGCCAGCCATCGGCGCCAGCACCGTCGCCGGAGCAATCCTGACATTGCCGATCATCAACCCCGCCGGCACGGGCTTCAAGCTCGCGCTCTCACAACAGCCATTCTCTGGCCCGCGTGCGCCGTTGCCATTCGCATTGTCCCAGAACTTCTTCACTGCCTTTATTTTACTGGTTGGCTGCAAATAATTAACCGCCGGCAAAAGCATGTCATTCCGAGCAAGCATTTTCTGCGCAGGAAGCGCAGGAAATCGTAGCCGAGGAACCTGCTTTTTCCACTCGGAGACACACTCTCCGTCATCCCGAAGACCCGCGCCTTCACCAGCGGGGCGAGAGCCTGCCCTGAGCAAGCGAGCGGAGTGAGCGCGTCGAACGGGGATCTCGCGTGTCTCGAAACCTGTATAGAAAAAAGCCTCCCACCGTGTCTCAGTTGACACCACCCCCTCCAGCCATTAAATTCCTTTCACAACGTTTTTTTCGTTCTTTGAAATGTCCTTCGGTTTGCGCGTCTTTGCCGCTCGGCAAAGACAGGGAAGCGGGTGCAACTCCCGCGCTGCCGCGCAACTGTAAGCGAGGAAATCGCAGCCGGCCACTGGAAGAAATTCCGGGAAGGCCCGCTGCAAAATCGGATTCAGCACTGGCATTTAGCTCCTAATTGCTAATTGCTCGCAGCTCAAAGCTCGCTGCTCATCCTCACTCGCAAAGCCAGGAGACCGGCGTAAACCGTCTACCGCAACCCCTTTCGCGTGAAAAGGAGGATGGTTATGCGCGCTCTTTATGATTGCGCTCTGTTGTTGCTTCTTTCGGTCTCGGTATTCGCCGTCGATCTCAAAGTAAAAGTCCTCGACCCTCAATCCGCTGCCGTCGCCGGAGCGCAAGTCTCGGTCATCGCCTTTGAATTCTCCACGAGCCCCGGCGCCGCCCCGGGAACATACGAAGGAATGTCTTACCGGTCGCCCGCCAAAACCGCCACAACTTCTTCTGAGGGAATCGCCGCCTTCACAGATGTGTACCCAGGTT
>JASICF010000409.1 GCA_030044775.1 Candidatus Sulfotelmatobacter sp.
CGATGACGCCGAACAACACCGCCGCCGCGCCGAAGACGATCCGTCCGTACAACGCCGTTTTCATACACAAAAGGTAACAGACATCTCGCAAGCTGCGGGATCAACCTGACCTGGAGATATGTCCCGGGTGAAAGGGCTTATCTCCTCCACCGGCTCAGCACATACAGCAAAATCGAGAGCACCGCGCTTACCAGCAATGACGTCGCCAGTGGAAAATAAATTCTCGTATTCTTCCCGCGATAAACAATGTCCCCCGGCAGCCGTCCCAATGGCAGATGCGTGCGCGCGAGCAGCATCACCACCACTCCTGCGGCCGCCAGAATCACGCCGAGAACAATCAACAGCTTTCCCAACTCCATTGAAATCCGCCCTGTTTAAATTACCCTCAATTTCTTAACCATCCCGGCTTGCCACGCCCGACACTGACCCCATGCACCACCGAGTTTGCCCATCCTGGCAAACCTTGCCATAATCCTCCGCAACAAACTACGCGGAAAGCTGGCCGCCGCGCCATTCCGTCTCCTCAGTCATAAAAGCCAGCACCTTTCGCCGACCGAACCAGTCCGTCACGGAGGTTCTTACCATGCAAGTCCACAGCATTTCCTGCCCTCGCTTCGCCTCGGCCCTGTCCATCCTAGCCATCACGCTCGCCACCGTCGCACAATTCGCCTCCGCGCAAAATGTCCTCACCTACCACAATAACAATGCCCACACTGGGCTCAATCCCGCCGAAACCACGCTTACCCAGAGCAACGTTAACGTCAACACCTTTGGCAAGCTTTTCGTTCTCACGGTCGACGGCCTCGTCGACGCTGAACCTTTATATCTTTCCGCCATCCCGGTCAATGGCGCCACGCACAACGTGCTCATCGTCGCCACTGAAAACGACTCCGTCTACGCCTTCGATGCCGATATTGGTACGCAGCTCTGGCACATCAGCACCCTCGAATCCGGCGAGACCCCCTCTGACGATCGCGGCTGCTCGCAAATCACCCCTACCATCGGCGTTACCGCCACTCCCGTCATCATCCGTCACGGGTCGAACGGCGCCATCTACGTCACCGCCATGTCGAAGAACTCTTCCGGTACGTATTTTCAGCGCCTCCACGCGCTTGAGGCCACCACCGGCAAGGAACTTTACGGCGGTCCCGTCACCGTCTCGGGAACTTATCCCGGCAGCGGCGATGGCAGCTCCGGCGGCAACGTCATCTTCGATCCCGCCCAGTATGCGGAACGCGGCGGCCTGCTCTTCGCCGATGGCCTCATCTACCTTGCCTGGACTTCTCACTGCGATGCGCGCCCCTACACCGGCTGGGTCATGGGTTACAACCCCACCACTCTCGCCCAGGAAACCGTCATCGACGTTACTCCCAACGGCAACGAAGGCTCCATCTGGGGTGCCGGTTCCGGCCTCACCGCCGACCAGGATGGCAACATCTTTTTCCTCGACGCCAACGGTATCTTCGACACCACCCTCAACTCCAGCGGATTTCCCAGCGAAGGCGATTACGGCAATGCCTTCATCCGCCTCACCACCAGCGGCGGTCTCGCCGTCGCCGACTATTTTGAGATGGACAATGGTCCCAGCGAAAGTGAAGATGACGTCGACTTCGGTTCCGGCGGCGCCATCCTTCTTCCAGACCAGAAGGATTCCTCCGGCAACGTCTGGCAACTCGCCGCCGGCGCCGGCAAAGACGGCAATCTCTACCTCGTCAATCGCACCAACATGGGAAAATACAGTTCCAGCGCCAACAACATTTATCAGGAACTCTCCGGAGTTCTGCCCGGCGGCATCTGGTCCATGCCCGCATTTTTCAACGGCCGTCTCTATTACGGACCCGTCGGCTCGCCCATCCTCGCCTTCCAGTTCAAGGATGCGAAACTGAAGTCTGCACCCGTCGCGCAAACCTCCACGTCCTTCGAATATCCTGGAGCCACGCCCAGCATCTCTTCCAACGGAACTCAGAACGCGATCGTCTGGGCCTCGGAAAATACCGACCCCGCCGTATTGCACGCTTACAACGCGCTCACTCTCGCCGAGCTGTACAACACCAATCAGGCTTCCAACGGACGCGATCAATTCGGCGCCGGCAACAAATTCATTACGCCCATGATCATCAACGGTAAGGTCTACGTCGGCACCACCACCGGGGTCGGCGTCTTCGGCCTGCTCTCACCCGGCGCCGCCAAATAACGCGACGCAAAACGGTTGCCCCACCCTTGTCGCGTCCTTTGCGACAGGGTGGGAACCCCTGCATCAGGCGTCATCCCGAACGCGCGCGTTTTCACCAGCGCGCGGAGGGCCTGCCCTGAGCAAGTGAGCGAAGCGAGCGCGTCGAACGGGGATCTCGCGCACATCGAAACGAATTCCTGTGGACTACCCTCCGATGTACAATGCGCCGCATGTCTCACCATGCTCTTCTGATCGCGATCAGCTGCCTGGGCAGCACTTTTCTTGCCGCTCAGGCCTCCATGCCCGAAGTAGAAATCACCAGCGAGCCCCACCATCACCTCGCCTTTCAAAACGCCTACGTCCGCGTCTTCAACGTTCAGGTCGATCCCAACTCGCAAACCGAAATGCACTGGCACCACCACGACTACATCGCGGTCACTCTCGGTGATGCCGAAGTTTCCAACACGATTAAGAACAAGCCCACCGTCACGGTGAAACTTCACGACGGCGACACGGTCTTCACCGCGGGCAACTTCGCCCACTATGTCGCCGATCTTGGCCGTCAGCCTTTCCGCAACGTCACCGTCGAACTCCTCCAGGACGCATCTCTGCGCAACTCCTCCGCCTCCGGCAAGATCCACTGGGATGAAGAACGCGGCCTCGACATCCTCGACCGCGGCACCAAAGAAATCCTTTTCGTCAAGGACGGCGTCCGCGTCACGGAATTCGAACTCCAACCCGGCGGCGTTATTCCCTGGCATCGCTACGCTGGCCCGCATCTACTGGTCGCCGTAAGTGATTTTGATCTGCATGAAGACAGCGTCAGCAGCGACATCAAGCCCCTCCCCGTACACTTCCAATCCGGCGACCACAAATGGCTTCCCGCCGGCTACTCCCACACCATCACCAACACCGGCGACACGCCCGCCAAATTCGTCACCCTCGAATTCCCGTAAGAAATTCGGAAATCAAATATGCAAGTGAGGGCGCGCGGGTGCCCCATCCAAGCCCTCATTTGGCTTGGGTGGGGATTTTGATTTTGGGTGGCGCAGCACTTCAGCGCTGCCGTCATCTGTGACTTAATCGTTGTCATTCCGACGCGCGCCGCCGAACATCGAGAGGCGGGGACAGGAGGAGCGATCCGCCTGCGCTAAAAACTTGCACCCCGTACGTCATTACTGTATCATATATACATATATGTAATACCGCTGCTGTGGAATTCACTTGGAATGCGCGGAAGAATCGTCTCAATCGGCAGAAACACCGCGTCAGCTTCGACACAGCCTTGCATGTTTTCGAGGACCCCTGTCACATCACCGCGCAAGACCGTGAAGTCGATGGCGAGCCGCGCTGGCAAACCATCGGCATGGTTGAAGGGAACGTGCTACTGGTGGCGCACACTGTCGAAGAGGACAGCGGCGTTATAAGAATCATTTCGGCGCGAAAGGCAGCTCGTGCCGAGCGGAGTATATATGCAGAAGGTCTCTAGGAAACCAAGGACCGAAGTAAGAAGGCAAAGAGCGCCCGGCCAACCCCTGACCGCTCGCCAAAAACGCGAACTCGCCGCCTTGGGCGCCATGCCCGACGATCAAATCGACACCTCCGACATCCCCGAACTCCCGCCCCATGCATGGAAAAATGCAGTTCGAGGCCGGTTTTATCGCCCGATCAAGCAAGCCGTCTCCATGCGCCTG
>JASICF010000410.1 GCA_030044775.1 Candidatus Sulfotelmatobacter sp.
CCCCAGTAGCACCGAAATTTCGGGCGTTTTCTGTCTGATGCGTCATCCCGAACGCACGCGCTTTTACCAGCGGGCGGAGAGCCTGCCCTGAGCAAGCGAGCGGAGCGAGCGCGTCGAACGGGGATCTCGCGCGGGGGAGTCATCGGGGATCGAGACCAGTCACTTGTGCTCATATTTAGCCGTTCGTTTATCTTTAATATCTATGCCTAAGAACCAGAGCGCCCTCATCGGCCTTTTCGTCTTGCTGTTCGCTGCCGCTCTCGCGATCATTTCCCAACCCACTCTGCACGCCCAAGCCAACCCCACGCCAAACCCCAAATCCATCCCCTTCATCGATGGTGGCATCGGCCAATGCACCGCCGACTTCACCATCAGCACCGCCGACGGCGCTCCCATCTACGACGCCCAGATCAAGGTTCATATTTCGTATGGAATGTTCGGCGCTCACAAGCTCGATCTCCAGGTCGGGACCAATGTCGACGGCAAAGCCCGCTTCACCGGCTTGCCCGAAAAGACCAAGCAAGGATTATTCTTCCAGGCCTCGAAAGCGAACCTCACTGGCTCAGCCTTCGACGATCCCGCGAAGACCTGCAACGCCCAATTCACCATCGCGTTGCAACCGCAGAGCTCGCAGCTGCTCGCCCCGTCCTCGTTATTTCTCGCCGCTCTGCAACCCGGTTCCGGCCAGCCCCGTCGTCTGCTTTCTGCACGCCTCATCTGGAATCCGCGTCCCGCTTCACCTATCATTATTGTTTCGACGCGGAACAGCACTTAGTCATTCCGCCGGAGCCATCGTTGCAAGGATTCGGGGAAAAATTACGCAAACAGCGGGAGCAGCGTGGTCTCACGCTCGAAGCCATCTCGAGCACCACGAAAATCAGCACCCGCATGCTTCGCGCTCTGGAAGAGGAACGCTTCGAGCAGCTTCCCGGCGGCGTTTTTAACAAAGGATTCGTTCGCGCCTACGCCCGCCAGGTCGGCCTCAACGAAGACGAATCCATAGCCGACTATCTGGCCGCCCTGAGCGAGAGCCAGATTAAGTCGCAGCCCGTGCCTCCCGATCTCCGCGGCGGCAAAGCTCCTGGCAACCCGCCGCAGTCGTTTCATCGTGTTCCGCGTGAACCACTGCCTGAAGTCAGTTCCCACGACGCTCTCGCGAGCATTGCAGCCGAAGAAAATGTCATCAGTGACCGGCGTCACGGCCTCAATCGCAGAAACAATGATGAAGACCGCAGAATCGAAGCCCGCCGAAGTGAGGATCGCAGCAATGAAGACCTCGCATCTGGAAAACCTGCGCAGACGGAAGATTCCGCTGCGCACCTCCGGGAGCCGTGGCAAATCGAAAACCGTCCCGCCGCCGATCTTCTAAGCGCCGTTCACGGTGAAGAGGATCAGGACTCGACGCCCCAGTCCCGAGCGCAGGCCCTCAGCACGGGCACATTCGGAGAATCGGGTTCTGCCAATTCCTCAAGCCGCATCCCTTGGGGAACCTTGGTAGCCTTGGTGATCGTCTGCGTGGGGCTTGCCTTCTGGGGAGTTCGACGTCACCATCATGCCCTTGCCGCCAAACCTTCGGCCAGCGCTTCACCCGGAATGGTGCCCACGCAAACTTCCCCGGCGGAACTTACAATCTCGAAGTTGTCGCCCGCAAGCCACCACTCCAACGGCAAACTCGGAAGTGTAACCACATCGAGCCCGGTTAGGCCTGAAAGAACCTCCACTACAACCAAGCCACCGGCAACAAAGAGTTCTGTCACCGCACCGAACCATTCCTCGCCAAACAATTCTTCGCCGAACAATTCCACGGCGAACAACTCCCCGCCAAGCTCTTCCGCATCTGGTTCGCCGACGACAGTCAATACAAAGATCGCTGCGCCGTTCTCTGCGCCCACTCCCCCAGTTGCTTTCACTCTACTGATTCGCGCCGACCGGACTTCCTGGGTCTCGATCACTGCAGATGGAAAACTCGTCGCCGAAGAAACGTTCATCGCTCCCGCGGAAAAATCCATCCGCGCCGCCAACCAGATTGTTGTAAAAGCGGGTAACGCCGCAGGAGTCAGCTTCGTTTTCAACTCCAAAGAAATACCTGCCCAGGGGAACGAGGGAGAAGTTCGAACCTACACGTTCGATGCCTCGGGAATGAAAGCATCTCCGACCCCTCCCTCTTCAGCCGCGACTCAGCCTTAATCGATTTCGTCCGGCTACCGCGCCGACACACAAACCAGCTTCCCAGAGCCGCTTTCAACAACCCTCCTTACCCAAAAATCGCCGCAATCTTGCTGCCTATCGGCGATCCGAGACCAGTACACGCATCCCATCCCGGACCGGCCGAGTACGCGCCGTTGTTCCCGGAAGTAATATCGTTGAAGTCCCCCGACGAGTCCCCCGCCTGATACAGCAGCGCGTTCACAAATCCCACCGGCTGCCCCAAGCTCTGGTTGATCAGCGCCAGCAATCCCGCCCACAGCGGGGCGACTGCGCTTGTCCCGCCAATCACATCTGGCTGGCCATCGACGCGTGTCGCGTACCCGGTCGTCGGATCGGCATCGCCCGCCACATCCGGAACTCCCCGTCCGACCTTCCCTCCCGGATTCGCCGACGGCGGCACGTTCGCCGAACCCTGCCAACTGGGCAACGGAAACACCACACTGACTCCCCCTCCGGTTGCGCCTTCATTGTTCGCCTGTTCGTTCCACACCACTTCGCTCGTGATCTCTCCATTCGATCCAACCAGCTTCGTTCCGCCGCACGCCAGTACATTCGGGCTCGATGCCGGAAAATCCACGTGACTCTGCCCGTCGTTCACGCCATCCGTCGATCCGTTGTCTCCCGCGGCAACCGTCACCGTCACTCCCATCGCCGCCGCAGCTTGAAATGCCTCATCCATCGAGGTCATCGCCTGCTGCGTCCAGGAAGATTCCGGCCCGCCCCAACTGATCGAAATGACCGATGGATGATTCTTTGTGTCGTGTACCGCCGTCGTGATCGCATTCAGAAAACCCGCATCCGTGTTTTCGGCAAAATACGCCACGATGTTCGCCCCGTTGGCAATCGCTCCAGCCACTTCAATATCCAGCATCACTTCGCCATCGGGTCCATTGGCATCGCCCGTCGGATCATTGCTCCCTCCGCCTACTCCGACCGCGGTTACCGTAGGCGTCTTCGTCAAACCCAACTGTTGCCAGTACGCGCTCAAATCCGCCGCCGCGTAGCCTCCGCCCAATTCGATCAGCGCAATGCATTCTCCCGTCCCATCCACATTCGTCGGATACCCATAAAGTCCCGCGACTTGCACCGGCGTGTAAGACAGATTCGTCGCCGCAGCGTGGACTCCGCCTCGTCCCTGCCGCCTACGAAAATGGGGCTTGGCCTGCGGACGGTTATCCAGCCCAAACACTCCCTCCACATGCCCGCGTAATTTGGCCGGCACATGCACGGCTCCCGTGCGCCCGCGATATTTCCCTCCCGGATATTCATATGTTTTCAGCTGTACTCCAAACGCTTCATCCACGGCCGCGACCGTACCTGAGAGCACTACAGTTCGCCGCGCCGCACTCTTTTCTTTCACCAGCAACTTGTGGTCGCGGGCGAATTTTTCCACCTGCGCCATGCTCTCCGCATCGGCGCCATGCTTTTCTTCGAACTCTTTGCGGCTCAAAACTTTCCGCTGGCGAACCGGCTTCCTATATTCCTCCGGATTCACGATCGGCTTCTTCCCGGCTTTCGACCGCAATCGAATGGTGACATCCACCATTTCCTTCGGGTCTGCCGGGCCAATCTCTCGCGCGCCCTTCAGCGGAGCGCGTTCGCTTCCTTCCAGAGCGTAATCTTGTTTCTCATTTGGCATGGGTCCTCCTTAAAGGGCGGGATTTAGCTCAGGACCGGCGATCCGGACACGATTCCCCCACTACACCTGCATCAGCCAACACACAAATCAACGACTGATCTTAACCACCAGCTATTTGTTCTCAGATGCCGCCCCAGCGAGCATGGACGCAACTTAGCACGGATGCGTGCTGACGCCATCCTTGTCTGAATTTGTTACGAAATACGAACAAAGACCGCGGCCGCAACCTCCGCAATTCGGTTGGTTAAGCTGTCCTTTTCGCTTGCGCTTCGAGGATCGGACGCGGATCGCGCCGCGTTGACTTCTTCTCCCGCCCACGCCTAACATTGCCGCCAGCGTTATGATCAACCAGAACATCTCGCACTACCGCATCCTCGAAAAACTGGGCGGTGGCGGGATGGGCGTCGTCTACAAAGCCGAAGACACCCGCCTGAATCGCTTCGTCGCACTCAAATTCATTCCTCCCGAGCTCGCCCAGGACCGTCAGGCTCTCGAGCGCTTCCGGCGCGAGGCCAAAGCCGCTTCCGCGTTGAATCATCCCAATATCTGCACGATTCACGACATCGGCGAAGAGGGCGGCCAGGCGTACATCGTGATGGAGTTCCTCGACGGCGCAACGCTGAAGCATCGCATCGCCGGCCGCCCGCTCGACCTTGAAGTGCTGCTCTCATTGGGAATCGAGATCGCTGACGCTCTCGATGCTGCGCATGCCGAGGGCATCGTCCACCGTGACATCAAACCCGCCAATATTTTTGTCACCAAGCGCGGTCATGCCAAGGTTCTGGATTTCGGCCTCGCCAAGGTCGTCGTCGATTCCCATCGTCCGTCCGATGTCGGCGTTACCGCTGCCACGGCCGCCGATCTCGACCATTTGACCAGTCCCGGCTCTGCCGTGGGCACCGTCTCTTACATGTCGCCCGAACAGGCGCGCGGCAAAGAGCTCGATTCTCGCACCGATCTGTTTTCCTTCGGCGCGGTTCTCTACGAAATGGGGACCGGATCGCTTCCCTTTCGTGGGGATACTTCGGCGGTCATTTTCGAATCCATCCTCAATCGTGCGCCGGTTTCTCCGGTTCGATTGAATCCCGACCTTCCGGCGGAACTGGAGCGCATCATCAATCGCGCTCTCGAAAAAGATCGCGAATTGCGCTACCAGCATGCCTCCGAAATGCGCGCCGAACTGCAACGCCTCAAGCGCGATACCGATTCCAGCCGTAGAATCGCAGCTGCTGTCGAAGACGTTGTGCCGCCTCCAGCCGTCTCCCCTTCAACCCCGTCACAGAGCGCCGGCAGCAGCGGAACCCTTAGGCAAGTTTCTCCGCCTCTCAGCGGAGTTGCGGTCGCGGCTACGCCCGCATCTGGCTCCGTTTCCGCAATCTCAGCCCCGGTTTCCGCTCCCGCAAGCCCCGTCGCGCCCGCTAAAAAACGCTGGCTGATTCCAGCGGTCGCCCTTTTCTCGATCGGTATCATCGCGATGGGAACGTTTCTGTTCCTACATCACCGCACCCAGGCGCTTACCGCCAAGGATTCCATCGTGCTCGCCGACTTCGTCAACACTACCGGCGACTCGGTTTTCGACGGCGCGCTCAAGCAGGCTCTCGCGGTACAACTGGAACAATCCCCATATCTCAATCTGCTGC
>JASICF010000411.1 GCA_030044775.1 Candidatus Sulfotelmatobacter sp.
TCGATCTCAATCCGGTGGAAGTCGGCACGTAATCCGGAGGTGCCTATGAAAGCAGTGAAACAAGGTGGTCTCGAACTGTTGCAACATCCCGCATCGCAGGAGCTGCTGCGCTCTAAGATACCCGCACGCCTCGCCTATGTCTGGATGGACGGAACTCCACGCGTGGTCCCCATTTGGTTTCACTGGAACGGCCGCGAGATCGTGATGGCATCTCCGCCAAAAGCGCCGAAGCTGAAAGCGCTCAGAAAAAATCCGAAAGTGTCGCTCACCATTGACGACAACACATTTCCGCATAAAGTCCTGTTGATTCGCGGCACTGCGCGACTGGAAGATGTCACAGGAATCGTTCCCGAATATGAAAAAGCCGCCGGACGTTACTTTGATGCCGCGACGGCAGAAGGATGGCTCAGCCAGCTTCGCGGCATGATTTCGAGCATGGTACGCATCACGATCACACCCGAATGGGTCGGCCTGCTCGATTTTCAGACGCGTTTTCCCAGCGCGATCTCAGCGTGATCCCTATACCGCGGGCAGCGGGTCATCCCTCGGTACTGTCTTCAGGACTTAAGACAGACCCTTCCTCTGGTACTGGTGCGCTTGCGCAATTCCTTCCCTGCCGACGATACTGGAATGTTGCCCAAATCCTCTGAAAAGACATTATGAAAACTACTATCTCTGTTGCTACCCCTGCTCAACTGGAAGCTGAATCACTCGTCGCCGTCGTTCTCAACCATGCCGATCCGGCGCAAAATGAGAAGAACAAAGACGCCAAACCGCAACTGAAACTTGCCACGGATGATCCCGCCGTGCAAGCTGCTGCCGCCGATCTGCTCGCGAGCGGCGAACTTACCGGGAAGGCCTTTGAGACCAATCTGCTGCACAAACCTTCCGGAATGAAAGCCAAACGCCTCCTGCTGATAAGCGGGGGTTCAGCCAAGAAATTCTCCAGCTACGATTTGCGCCGCGTCGCGGGTGCGGCCGTGCGCACGCTGAAGTCGCGCGGACTGCGCAGCCTGGCGTTGATTGCCCCTCCGCAAATTCCGGCGGAAGAGGCCACTCGAGCCATCGTTGAAGGCGCGCTGGTAGGCAATTTCGACCCCGATTATTACCGCAGCGATCGCAAGAATCAGAAAATCGACGACCTCACCATCGTCGCGGGCAAGAATGAAAAGAAGGCCGACCTTGAAAAAGCTGCCGGCGAGGCGCAGATCATCGGCGAATCGCAGAATTTCGCCCGCGACCTGGTCAACGAGCCATCCAACCGCATGACGCCCACCATTCTCGCCGACCGCGCAAGAAAAATGTGCCAGGAAGTCGGCCTCAAGTGCGAAGTCTTCGGCGCGGACAAAATCAAAGAGATGAAGATGGGCGCGTTCTGGAGCGTGGCGCAGGGCTCCGACGAACCGCCCGCGCTCATCGTCATGAAATACGAACCCTCCGGCGCGCCGCAGAAACCTGTCATCGGCCTCGTCGGCAAAGGCATCACCTTTGACACAGGCGGCATCTCGATCAAACCGGCCGACGGCATGGAAAAAATGAAATACGACATGGCCGGCGGCGCGACCATGATCGCCGCCATGCGAGCGATCGCGCTGCTCAAGCCCAAGGTAAAGGTGATCGGCATTGTCTGCGCCACGGAAAATATGCCGTCCGGTCACGCGCAGAAACCCGGCGACGTGCAGATCGCCATGTCCGGCAAATCGATCGAAATCATTAACACCGATGCCGAAGGCCGCCTGGTCCTTGCCGATGGCTTGCACTACGCAAAGCAACTTGGATGCACTCACCTGATCGACGCCGCCACGCTCACCGGAGCGGTGGTCGTGGCGCTGGGAATGTTGAATGCGGGCGTCTTCGCGAACGATGACGCCATCTACGAGCGCTTCCATAAAGCCAACCAGGAAGCCGGCGAAAAAATGTGGCGTCTGCCGCTCGACGAGGAATATATGGACCAGATTCGTTCCTCCATCGCCGACATCATGAACACCGGCGGGCGTTGGGGCGGGGCGATCAACGCAGCGATGTTCCTGCAGGAATTTGCCGAAGAAACCCCGTGGATTCATCTCGACATTGCAGGCACAGCCTGGATGGAAGAGCAGAAGCCGTGGATCGCCAAAGGCCCCTCGGGAATTGCGTTACGCAGCCTGGTGGAATTCGTGAGGAGTTTCGCGGGATAGAAATCGGCTGGGCACCTCGTCCTCAATCGCCGAATCGCATCGCGGCGCGAGCCTTCGCTTTCGCCGCCTCTTCTTCGCGGTTCTTCGGCAGCGCAGTGGTTTCGAGCGAGTGCAATAATTTTCCGGAAATTCCTGCTATGTCGTTGATCGCGGCCGCGAACGCGGCTTCGTTAGCCTTTGATGGCTTGTTGAATCCGGTAATCTTTCGCACAAACTGCAGCGAAGCCGCGCGAATCTCCTCTTCATTCACCGGAGGATCGAAATTAAAGAGTGTTTTGATATTTCTGCACATGATGTGATTCCTCAACGAGATCAATTGTAATCGGCGGGCGTCGGAGGTTGCCGAACTTCGTTGACAACTTTTCGAATCGCATCCACGACCAGATCTGGACGGTCGAGTTGAATGTAGTGTCCGCTGTTCTTGGCGATAACTCGAGTTCCTCTGGTTGAAAGCTGCGCAAGCTCGATCTGCATTTGTCCCCATGCCTCATTCGTCGGCTTGACCAGATCTTCCGGCAGATCGTATTGCGGCGCGTCCGGATCCTGCGAGAGAACGACCAGGGGCATGTTGCCAAGCGATGCGGTGGCCGCAGTCTCTGCCGCGCTGATTGAAATCGATTTCAGTTCCGCAACGCTTTCCCGCACGCTGTGAAAAGTGCACTCGGCGGCTCGCTCTTCCCCGTCCTGCGAACAAAAGCCCAGCAGCCGCGGCAGGCCGAACGGCATGGTGAATTCAAAGAAATCCTGTTCGCGAATCCAGGTACGGTCAAGATCTTTCAATATCGGAGGCAACCGCTTTTCCTGCTCGGGGTGCGATGAATCGACCAGAACCATGCCAACTGCTTCGTTGACGTACCGGCTGGCAAACATCCGCACATCGAATCCGCCCATCGAGTGGCCGACAAGAACGTAAGGTGCTCGCACACCCGCATTTTGCAGTAGCGTGTGCAACTCTTCAGCAAAAACTTTGCTGGTTCGCGGCTTCGGGCTCGAATCGCTGTAGCCAATTCCGGCGCGGTCGTAAGAGCACACGCGCGTCAGCAGCGCAATCTGCGGCTGCACCTTCCGCCAGGAGCGATAGCCGTCCCCCAATCCCGAATCCAGAATCACCGCGGGACTTCCCTCACCAGTGCAGTCGATGTGCATCCTGTATCCTCCGACATCGATCCATTGTCCCGGCATTGGGTAGGCGCACCGGTCGCGGCGAGTAGCGTGGATTTGGTAGATCGCTCCCGCCAGCGCAACAGCGCCCAGAAGAACAACCAGCACCAATCCAATTTTTCTCAACACGAAATTCGTCGGCACTGACGGATTGGCAGACCGCATTGCATTTGGCGGCAAAGTAAAGGCTCTCAATATGGGCCGCGTCTACATAACCGGCGGCACAGTGATTCCCATGACGGCCAGCGTGCGGATCAACTCTCGCCGAACCACGGCCACAGTCGCCAGCAGAAATTGTTTTCTCTTCTCGTTCGACTCGCTGAGAATCGGATAACGATGATAAAAAGTGTTGAAAAGCTGCGCCAGTTGAAATGCATGTTTGGCCAGATACGCAGGTTCCGTCGTCGTTATGCACTGGTTTACTACGTATGAAGTTTTCGAAGCCGCCAGCCACAGTTCCCAGATTTCATCGGCTGCTTCCCCATTCAGAAATTGAGAAAAATCGTCTGCCGGAATGTCTTTGGCAATCTCTTTTGCAAATTCATCCACATCTAGTCCGGCTTTGTTAAAAATACCGTTCGCGCGCACGACCGCGTATTGCGCATAAGGCCCGGTTTCGCCTTCAAAGCTGAGCGCCTCTTTGAAATCGAATGCAATCACCGACTGCTTGGTGTACTTCAGCATGAAATACCGCAGCGCGCCCACAGCAATCTGCCGAGCAATCGATTGTCGTTCTTCATCTGGCAATTCGGGATGCCGCGAATCGACTTCGCCCTTCGCCGACACGATCAACCGATCGATCAGATCGTCGGCCTTCACGCCGAATCCCTTGCGCCCGCTCACCTCGACATACGGCCGCGTCTTGTCTTCCTCGCTCAGCGTGTAACCGAGTTCGGCGGCGCAGCGCGGTGTGAGCGCAACCATCTCGTAGGAAAAGTGCGTGTAGTGATCGGCGGCCTCGTTGTGGCCCAATTCGCGGAGCGCTTCGATCACCGTACTCTGCGCCTCCGACTGCCGCGCATCGATCACATTGTAGATTTCCGCGACATCGCCAAAATGTGGGTGATTTTTCTCGCCCTCGATCGAAGAAATCCAGCACTCACGCTGATTAGGGTACCGATAGAATTTTCGATACCCAAAATCGCGGCCAAGCAACCCGAACTTCCACATGTGATAGGCAATGTCTTTGCCGACGTAGCCGACGGTGCCGTTCGACCGCACAATTACTTTTTGATCTTCCTCGGAAATCTCCCGCGCCCCGAGATCCACGCCAGGCCGGGTTCCGATCTCCGTCAGAATATCGTCCATTTCACTGTCGTAATCCTGCGCTCCTTGCCTCGTTTTCCTCTTCGGCGCTGCAAGGGCTTCGCAGGTTCCCGCGCGCCGCATCACCCAGCACCCTTTATTCTTGCCCTCGTCCTCATAAGTAAGGACGCCCGCACTTTTCAACTTGGTGAATGCAGCATCCCAGAAATGCAGGTGCAGAATCTCGCTCTCGCGCGGAAGAAAATCGTATTCGATATCGACTCGGTCCATAGTTTCCAGATGCCGCTTGAGAACTGCGCTAGCAATCGTCTCCGCTACGGCCGCCGTCTCATTGTTGCCCGCTTCAATGGCATGCAGCGTTTCCGACCGCGCCTGCAGATTCTTTTTATCCTGCTCATACCACTGCGAAACGCGCGCATATAAATCCCAGCAGTAATAATCGAAGCGCGGCTCGCGTATCAGCGCATTGATCTCCGCTCGCGATTTCTTGGCAAGATGTGTAAAGCCGACCACCACATCGGCAACCTGCACACCAGTATTGTCGATGTAATTCTGCACATCCACCTCGCGCCCGGCGTAGCGCAGCAAACGCACGAATGTGTCTCCCAGCACGGCATTTCGCAGATGCCCGATATGGGCGGCCTTGTTCGGATTGATGCTGGTATGCTCGACGAGAATTTTTCCGGAAAAT
>JASICF010000412.1 GCA_030044775.1 Candidatus Sulfotelmatobacter sp.
TCGGTCTCGTCTCCAACGATGAGCCGGTCGAACGCTTGTTCACGCAAGGCATGGTGATCAAAGACGGCGCGAAGATGTCAAAGAGCCTGGGCAACGTCGTGAGCCCCGATGAAATGGTCGCGCGCTATGGCGCCGATGCCGCCCGTCTCTACAGCTTGTTCGCCGCGCCTCCCGACCGCGATTTGGATTGGAAAGACGCGGGGATCGCGGGCATCGAGCGATTCCTGGGTAAGGTGTACCGCTTCGTCGTTCGCAACGCCACCACGGCACATGTGGGGACGGCTGCCCCCAGCCGTCCGGCCGAGCAAAGCTCGGCAGCTCGTGCCGTTCAACGCAAGCTCCATCAAACGATCAAGCGTGTCAGCGACGACTTCCAGGGCCGCTGGCACTTCAACACCTGTATCTCAGCGATCATGGAACTGGTGAACGTTCTTTACGCATCAGAGGACGCGCTCGCAAAAGAACCTGAATCCGCCGCGTTTCTCGCTGAAGTCCAGAGGAACTTGATTCTCTTGCTTGCCCCCTTTGCTCCCTATCTCGCGCACGAACTGTGGGAGTCGATCGGCGAGACTGAGAACTTGCTCAAGGCCCCGTGGCCGCGATACGACGCCGCGCTTGCCAAAGAAGAGGAGATTGAAATTCCCGTGCAGATCAATGGCAAGCTTCGCGGTCGGGTTGTTGTCCCAGCCGAGGCATCGGAAAAATTTGTTCTCGACGCCGCCCTTTCCGATGAAAAGGTGAAGTCGGCCATTGCCGGCAAGGCGATTGTCAAAACAATCTACGTTCCAGGCAAACTGCTGAATATCGTAGTGAAGTAAACAGGTGAAGTAAAAACAGCTGAAGTAAAAACAGGTCTCGTACAAAAAGAAAGTGGGCCCTCAGCCCGCGCGTCCCCGGAAGTTCGGTAGCGCGCGTTTCCGCTTCCCCTAGTTCTCGATCCGATCGCGGTATTCTGTTTCGGGCCAGGATGCGATGTCTCGATTTTCGCCCACTCGCGAAGGGTTCCGTGTTGTATTCAGCCGTCCTTCGTTTGCCGTTGCCGAAATCGCCTGGCGGTGGTCGGTTGGGGCAGCGAGCGTGGTTTTGTTCACCTTTGCTCTGGTCGAATATTTCGACACTCTGCCCGCGAGCAAACTGGATGCTGAACTGCTCGCGACGCACAGCGTACCGCTTGTGTGGCGCGCGATCGCGCACATTTTCGGCGGCAGCCTCAGTCGTGGCGCGCTCACCATGCTGCTGACCCTGGTTGCCTTATCGGCATTCTGGATGGTCGCAGCTTCTCTGGGAAGAGTCGCAATTCTGAAGGCGCTGAGCTGCGCTAATCTGGCCGACCAACGACGCGCCGGAAGCTTCGCTGCTTTTTTGTCCGTGATCGGCTTGAACTTCTTGCGCGTGGTTGCAACCTCGGCGGCGTTGCTTGCGTTCTTTTCTGCTGCCATCATCGCGAACACCGCAATAGCATCCTCGGACACAAGCTTTCGGGCTGTACTTCGGGTTTTCATTTTCCTAGCCCTGTCGGCCGGAATTGCCTTCATTTGGATTGTGCTGAACTGGCTGCTTTCATTTGCTTCCATCTTCTCTGTTCGGAGCGGCTCTCTTCACGACGGGCTTGTTCGCAATGGGGAGAACACGATCGGATCAATTTCGGCAGCCATCAGCCTCCTGAGTGAGCGCATGGGACCGGTATTGGCCGTGAGCGCCTGGAATGGAATAGCGCACCTGACTGCGCTAGTCTGTGCCGGCAGCGCCATCTCGGCCCTTTTGGCTTTCGTTACAATCCTGCCCGTCCGGCTTGTCGCTCTTGCCATTGTTGTCGTAGCTCTGCTTTATTTTGCTTTCGTGGACTGGTTGTATATCGCTCGCCTCGCCGGCTATGTGTCCATAGCAGAAATCCCTGAGGCGTTCAGTCCTTCCCCGCTTCGGCCTACGATTCCACCAAATGAGAACCGTTCCATACCTCCGCTTCAAACTGTCATCGATCGTGAGGAGCCCATTCTGAGCGATCTGCCAGGCTTGGCTTCTGAACCACTCGCATAATTCCTGAGTTCCTGCTTTACACCAACTGCTCGATTTGAGAGACTCATCCGTGGGACCCCAATCCAAGCCTCTCTCTCCCTCGACGAATCAATCCATCGTTATCCTCGATTTCGGGTCGCAGGTTACCCAACTCATCGCGCGCCGCATACGGGAGCAGAATGTTTTTTCTGTAGTCCTGCCCTGCACGGCTTCGCTGAACGAAGTGAAGTCCTGCGCTCCCGTGGGCATTGTTCTCTCCGGGGCTCCGTGGTCGGTATACGACAAAGATGCGCCGCCCGCCGATCCACGATTATTCGACCTCGGCCTGCCGGTGCTCGGAATCTGTTACGGCCTGCAGTTCATGGTGCATACTCTCGGCGGCAAGGTGCATCCAGCGGCGAAACGCGAGTATGGCCACGCCGAAATTGACATCGTTTCCGAGTCTGTACTTTTTTCCGGATTGGCAAAGCGGCAGCCTGTCTGGATGTCCCACGGCGATGAAGCTCTCGCGCTGCCATCTGGGTTTGTGACGACGGCAAGAACTCCTCACGCCATCGCCGCCATTCAGAACGTGGAAAAAAAGTGGTTTGCGGTGCAATTCCATCCGGAAGTTCACCACACGCGCAACGGAACCGAAATTCTGCGAAATTTCATTTTCAACATTTGCGGCGCAAAACCCGATTGGACGCCGCAGCACTTCATCGATTCGACTATCGAGCAGGTCAAAAGCCGGGTGGGAAGTGACCGCGCCATCTGCGCGCTTTCCGGCGGAGTGGATTCGTCTGTCGCGGCCGTACTGGTCGATCGTGCTTTGCGCGACTCCAAGGGCAAGCGCGCCCTGAGCGGAGCCGAAGGGTCGAGGCTCACCTGCATCTTTGTGAATAACGGCGTGTTGCGCAAAAACGAGTTTGAGAATGTACAAAAGACTTTGCGAGAAAGGCTCGGCCTTCGCCTCGACGCGGTGGATGCGACCGCCGTATTTCTGAAAAAACTTAAAGGAGTCACCGATCCCGAGAAGAAGCGCAAGATTATTGGCAATGAATTCATCAAGGTCTTCGAACGCGAAGCGAAGCGAATTGAAAAACGGGAAGGCAAAGTCAAATGGCTGGTGCAGGGGACTCTTTATCCGGATGTGATCGAATCACGGTCGGTGCGGGGGCCATCGCAAGTCATCAAGTCGCATCACAACGTCGGCGGCTTGCCGGAAAAAATGAAGCTGAAGCTTATTGAGCCGCTAAAGGATTTGTTCAAAGACGAAGTCCGCCGCATCGGGCGCGATCTCGGCATTCCGGAAGAGATTTTGCGCCGCCAGCCATTCCCCGGTCCCGGTCTGGCAGTACGTGTTCTCGGAGAAGTCACGCCTGAGCGCCTGGCTTTGCTTCGCGAGTGCGACGATATTGTGGTCACCGAAGTCAAGAACGCCGGCCTTTACAGCCAGATCTGGCAATCTTTCGCGGTTCTCCTGCCCGTCATGTCCGTGGGAGTGATGGGAGATATGCGCACCTATGCTTACACCTGCGCGATTCGAGCGGTGAGTTCGGAAGATGGCATGACCGCCGATTGGGTTGCGCTGCCTTACGAAGTGCTGAAAAAAATCTCCACGCGGATTGTCAACGAAGTAAAAGGCGTGAACCGCGTCGTGTACGACGTTACCTCTAAGCCTCCGGGGACGATTGAGTGGGAGTGAAGCCATCGACAGAAGTAGCTTCGCCCGTCGCGTGTTCCATCAGCCTGAGGGTCGCCAAATCTGCGCGCAGTTGGTCGGCATTCCTGAAGACAATCCCATGCATGCCCGCAGAAATTGCGGCTTCAACATTCGCCGGAATGTCATCGATATAGACCGCCTGCGCCGGATCGACATCAAATCTTTGCAGAAACAATTCGTAGATGCGCGGATCGGGTTTGATCAGCCGCACTTCCCCCGAAAGCAATATCCCTTGAAACCACTGCAAAAAATCGAACCGTCGGCGAGCCGTAGGAAAAGTTTCTGCCGACCAATTGCTGAGAGCATAGAGGGGAACTTTGTCGGCGCGCAGTTCGTCAAGAATCTTAACCGTGCCGGAGATGGGCCCAGCCAGCATCTCCCCATGGCGCTCGAACCAGGCATCGATCAGATCGGCGTGATTCGGATGTTTCGATCTCAGCATCGCGCAGCCTTCGGCGAAGCTTCTCCCGGCATCCTGCTGGGAGTTCCACGAGGGCGTACACACGTTTGCCAGAAAGTGCTCCATCGCGGCATCGTCGCCGCCGAAAAGATTGCGATACAGGTATCGCGGATTCCAATCAACCAGCACGCCGCCGAGATCGAAAACCGCAATCGAACGATTCGTCCTCATGACATCATTCTATCGGACCGCATCTCGCGCGGGGTCGCGGTGCACAGTGTCCATGGAAAACGCAGGAATGCAAACTGCAATGTATTCGGCGCCGCCCTCGTGCGGGGTCGAATAGCGGACCCACTCCCCCGCGTTCGCGATCACCGCCTCGCCGGCGTTTACATCCAGGCCGCCGTCCTTGTGTTCCACGTGCAGCATCCCTTTGAGAACGACGGTGAACTCGTCGAATGCCGGAGTTTGTCCGGGTTCGATCCATCCTGCCGGGCTGCGCATGTGGGCGACGCTCGCGGAAGTTGTCTCTGAGTTGACTCGACCGATGTATTCGTCGATGACTTTCGGCTTATTGCCCGCTGATTGAATACGGGTTGGCTTCTTGATTAAAGTTGGCATAGTTTCGAGCTAGCCCTGCGCGTTCCATTAGATCATGGCAGCTGATGCCGCATCATTTACAATCCTCGCGTATGTTTTATCGCTCCGATAATCGACTTCCAGACCAATTACGGCCTGTTTCGATCGTTCCCGATTTTATTCCCACGGCGGAGGGATCGGTCCTCATTGAAGTAGGAAATACCCGCGTTATTTGCACTGCCTCGGTCGAAGAAACCGTTCCGCAATTCATGCGCAACTCCGGCAAGGGATGGATTTCCAGCGAATACGCAATGATTCCGCGGGCAACCCTGACGCGCACGCCACGAGAGGTCGCGAAAGGCCGCCCCAGCGGGCGCACCCATGAAATCCAGCGGTTGATCGGCCGTTCGCTGCGCGCGGTAACCGATTTATCGCGTTTGGGCGAGCGCACGATCTGGATCGATTGCGATGTCATTCAGGCCGACGGAGGTACGCGCACGGCTTCGATCACCGGAGCGTTTGTGGCGTTGGGGTTAGCACTGGAGAAGTTAGTGCAGGCAGGCACTCTGACCGCCGTTCCGCTCAAAGATTTCGTCGCCGCGATTAGTGTAGGAATTGTCGAGAGAGAAGTTCTCCTCGATCTTGCCTATGAAGAAGACTCGCGCGCCGATGTGGACATGAACTTCGTCATGACGGCGGGGCACAAAATGGTTGAGGTGCAGGCCACGGCCGAGCATGAGGCTTTCGACGAAGCGCAGTTCGCCAAGATGATGTCATTCGCCCGCCAGGGAGTGCAGGCGCTGATCGCACAGCAGCAGAGAATTCTAAGCGGAATTACGTTGACGCAATAAAGCCCTACGCGATCGACACCGTCTTGATATTCATGAACTCGCGAATTCCGTTCGCCGAAAGCTCGCGTCCGTGGCCGGAATGCTTCACGCCGCCGAAGGGAATTCGCGGATCGGAAGCCACCATCTTATTAATAAAAACCATCCCTGATTCAAGCTCGTTGATGAAACGTTCGCGCTCGCCTTCGTCTTTCGTCCACGCGCTGGCGCCGAGTCCGAATCGGCTGTCGTTGGCGAGGCGGATGGCGTCGTCAATGTTTTTCACGCGGAACAGCGATGCCACCGGCCCGAAAAGTTCTTCCCGGTACGCCGGAGAATTCTTGGGAATATTGGCGAGCACCGTCGGCGCATAATAATTGCCGGGCATCTTCAGCGGATGGCCGCCAGTCAGCAGCTTCGCCCTAGCCTCTACGGTTTTTTGCACATCCGCATCGAGAGATTTGACCGCATCCGCCGTCGCCAATGGCCCAAGCTGAGTGTTTTCCTCGAA
>JASICF010000413.1 GCA_030044775.1 Candidatus Sulfotelmatobacter sp.
GCCCAGTACCGGTGAAACAGATGAAACCGCTTTTCAAATTGCAGATTGATCGTGTAGTAGGTCGGCAGGCGAAGCTTGCCGGGAGGATCTCCCGGGTAAATCTCGCCCTGGTCGGTTGTGGCGTAGAAGGGAATTCCAGTGCGAGCTTCCGTCGAGTAAACAAGATCGACCTTGTGCAAGATTGGCAGCTTGAAAAAGGGCAGGATTCCCCAGCCGACGAATCGGTTCGGTGCGTCCCAGGGATATGGGCCTGGCAACTGCGGCGTCAGCAGCGGAATGTCGAGGCTGAAGTCGAATACCTGATTCGTATACGCGCGCGAGCGCGTGTAAGCGCCGAAGATTTCATAATATTTATGAAAGCGATGCCGCAAGCCCACAGTGAAAGCATCGTAGCGATCGTCGCGGCCGTTTCCCAGCAGAAAGTTCCCGTCCACCGCGCCATCGAGGGTGTTGTAGGCGAAGCCGTGAGTACCGCGTTTTTCGAGAAATTCCAGCTTCAAGAAAATCGCATAGGGCAATTTCTTTTCAAAACCAAGACTCCAATTCAGATAACGCGGCGCCTCAAGCGTGCTCCGGTTCACCGTGAAAGTGGTTGGCACCGGAACCGGCGTGGAAATTGGCGTGCCGTTCGCGTTGGTCGGCTGCATCGTGGCATTGAAAAAGTAATCGTCCCGCTGTCCTTCGAACGGCTGATGAATCAACCCCAGCGTCGTGTTGTCGTAAACGATCCCAACGCCCGCCGAAAACTTGGTATTGGCTTCATTATCGAGAACGTAGGTTCCTGCCAGCCGTGGTGAAATCAACGGCGTGCGCACGATTTGATCTTCATCGAAGCGCAACCCCGGCTCGATGAGCAGCCGGTTCGTGATCAGCCACTTGTCTTCTACGTAAGCGCTCGCCTCGGTGTTATAGAGAGTCGAATAGTTTCCCAGCGTGAAAACCGAGTACCGCGCGCAGGTGTAGGGCGGCACGGGAGCCCCGTTCGCTCCCGTAGCGCATGAGTTCAGTGGTTCATTCGGCTGTAGGAAAGAAATCGGATTGCGCAGGAACTCGGCGTCGTAATTCAGGCGGTCGAGATCTACTCCCACTTTGATTTCATGCCGCCCGTGCCACTGCCGCGGCGGAATATACAGGTTGGCCAGCCCCTGTATTCTGCGCGCCAGCGTATTCGCCGTCAGATAGTAATTACCCGCGGCAACCCCGGTAGTCTCGATATACGGGGCATTCCCGTGCGGAGTGAAGGCTAGGGTGTACTCATCTACGCCAAATCCAGTTTCTAGCAAAGCTCCGCCGTGAAAATAGTATTGATCTTTCATCGAGCCAATGTAAGCGGTTTCGGCGTCGGTCGGAGTGGTCGGCTGCGGTTGAAGATCCGACAATCCGTCATATTCATCGTGGTAATAATTCGATAGGAAGCTGAAGGTCACGATGTTGCGCGTTGTGATGTTCGATTGCAGCTTCGCCAGGTTATCGATGCGCCAGATATGATCGCTATCCGCTCCCGACGGCAGTTGCTGAACAATGTTGTTGTCGTACTCCCCATCCAGCGAGTCGATGTACCACATCTTCCCTTTACGCACCGGCCCCGAGAGCGTGAGAATCGGTACCCATTGTCCGATTGAAACTCCTTTAATCGTCTGAATCGAAGGGGTGAAATCGGTGGAACTGATATGGAAATGGTCATCCCCCATGCGGGTATTCAGCGCAAGCGTGCCGCCCGATCCTTTGCCATACTCGGCTGGCTCACGGCTGGGCGAGACCTCGAGCGAGCGAAACGATTCCACGCTGCTGCGTACCAGCAACTCTCCATTGGTTGGCTGGCTTACGTTGAAACCATCAAGAAGAACCAGCATTTGATACGTCTCGGCTCCGGCCACGTGCGCCTGGCCGTACTCGTCCGGCGTGACCTGCGGCATAAAAAACAACGCGTCGCGATAGTCGTGAGATGCCGGATAGGGAATATCGAGAATCTCGGTTCCTGTTAATTCGTCTTTGGTGGCGACCTGCGCCGGGTCGATCGCGGGAGCCGACTCGGTTACATTCACAACTTGCCGCGTCGCCTGCTGGTGGTTAAGAGTCACATCGAGGTTCGGAGCGGCGCCCACCTGCACCTCCGGTTGATGCAGAGCGTAGTAACCGGCCTTCTCCACTGAAAGCCCGTACTTGCCGGAACTAAGGCCGTTAAATTCACAGCGGCCGCTGAAATCGGTCTCGCATCGCAACGGCGCCATCGGCGGAGGACCTTGCAACTCAACGCGGGCCGATGGCACTGCGACTCCAGTTTCGTCTGCGACCGTGACCGCAAGTTTTTGCGCGGCCTGCCCGGGCGTCACAGGCGATGTTTGCTCCGAGGTTTGCTGGCTTTGCCCCCAGGCGGCAACCGAAAAAACAGCGAGGACGAGAGCAATTCGCATAGGGCGTGCTACGAAAAGCTAGGATACGTCTGCGCGCACCCGCGTTGCATTGCTGAAGATGGGACGTGCCAGGTCGTTCGCGGCGCTAAGGTTGGGAAACGTCTGCGCTGCCGTGAGGCGTATCAACAGATTGAACGCAAACTTTAGGGAACGCGTTAACTTCCGCCAGTCATGCTCTTGCGCCCAGCGCCTCAAGCACATCAACCGCCGAGCTGTATCGTCCCTGCGGAGCGCTGATCTGCGCGCCCTGGACCGTTTGCCGGACCGCAAGCAGCATTTCCCGTGCAATCGCCACGCCTTCGGCGCGCGCAGCTTCCGGCGTCTGGGCTCGTGCCATCCGCTCGAGAATCGAATCAGGCACGGAAACGCGCAGTTCATTTTTCATGAATTCGGCATTGCGCACGCTCACAAGCGGCCAGATTCCCGCAATGACCGGTATGCGGCAATGCTCGATGCGCCGCAGAAAATTCTCCAGCAGACGAATATCGAACACCGGTTGCGTCACCGCGTATTCCGCGCCCGCTTGCACCTTGTATTCGAACCTGCGAATTTCCTCATCCAGATCGGTGAGCCCAGGATTGGCACCCACCCCAATTACAAAGCTTGTTCCTGCTCCGATCGGATTCCCGCCGATATCCAACCCGCGATTCAGGTTATGAACTATGTTGACCAAACCGATCGCGTCGACGTCAAAGACCGCGGTCGCGTCGGGATAGTTGCCCATTTTTGGCGGATCTCCCGTGATGCAAATCAGGTTCCTGATTCCGACCGCCGCCGCGCCCAGGAGATCGCTTTGAATGCAGAGCACATTGCGGTCGCGGCAGGTGTAGTGCAAGATCGCTTCAATTCCGGTCTCGCGCTGCACCAGCAATGACAAGGCTTGATTGCTCATGCGGGCGGAAGCGCGAGGGCTGTCCGGAATGTTCACCGCATCCACGCCCACGGACTTGAGAAATCTCGAGCCCTCCAATTCCTTGACGATGTCGGTCCCCTTGGGAGGAACCACTTCCACCATGGTCACGAACTCGCCGCGAGCAATCTTTGCGCCGAGCAAAGACCGTTCCTCCAGGGGCTGAGCCGGCATCGCGGCTGGCGCGCTATGACTGGCAGTGTGAACTGTCGCTGCTTTGCCCCGGGCCTCGCCCACTCTCAACGCCGATTTCATCACGCGAATGTGGTCCGGCGTCGTCCCGCAACACCCGCCGACAATACGCACTCCTGCGGCCACAAACTTTCGCGCGTAGCTTGCCATGTACTCCGGCGAGCACAGGTAAATGTTTCGACCCTCTACCGATCGCGGAATGCCGGCATTCGGTTGCGCCGAAAGCGGAAGGGAAGTGACCGCCCTCACTCGCTCGATCGCATCCAGCATGGCGACGGGTCCGACACTGCAGTTGCACCCGATTACATCCGCGCCCCATTCCTCGAGCCGTGGAGCGAAAGTTTCCGGATCGGAACCGTCGAGGCAGTTGCCGTCCTCGTCAATCGTCACCTGCACGATCAGCGGCAGCTTCGCGCCAACCTCGCGGGCAGCCAGAATCGCCTGATGAAGCTCCTCGAGATAGCCGAAGGTTTCGAACATCAGCAAATCGATGCCGCCTTCGACCAGAGCGGCAATCTGATCGCGAAATGCCTGGCGCGCTTCTTCAAACGAGGTTTTTCCCAGCGGTTCGATTCTGGTTCCCAGCGGGCCAACCGATCCCGCAACCCAAACATCGAAGCTCTTGGCTGCCTCTTTTGCCAATCGCGCACCAGCGCGATTGATCTCTCGCACTTTGTCGGCGAGGCTGTGGCGAGCCAGGCGAAAAGAATTCGCCCCGAACGTGTTGGTCTCGATGATTTCGGCCCCAGCCTGCAGATAATCGTGGTGAACACCGCGGATTAGCTCGGGTTGGGAAACATTCAACTCGTCGTAGCAGCGATTGATAAACACGCCTTTGGCGTAGAGCAGCGTGCCCATGGCGCCGTCGCACAGGGCCGGGTGTTGCTTGATTCGCGAAAGCAGGTCAGCCGCCATGTCGATCAGAATACAGGATAAGGTGAGCTTCTGACATTCCCAGCATCGAAGCCGGGCGAGACACCGGGTGCGCCGGGAATCGCGTTCAAGCTCTGTTATAATCTGCTACTTCGCACTTAAATCTCCGGTTTTCCTGTAGTTAGGAGCCTCAAGTTTGAAGAAATCCGCTCTCTCGTGGCTTGCGGTTATAACCCTCAGTTGCTCTCTGGTTTACTGCGGCGGCGGGAAGAAAAAGACCTCTCCGCCCAGCGGCTTGTCCACCCGTGTTTTCGCCTCCCAGAGCATTTCCAGCCTGACTGCCACGGCCGGGATCGTCATTATCAATGGCCAATACGATACGCTTGCCCATGCGCCCCACATTATCGTGGGCACCGCTCCCGGCTATATGGAGATCTCTCCCCAGAGAGCGGTACTGATGGTTTTCGACTCCGCTACCAACAATATCGACGTAGTCAATACGCAAACGGAAGTGCTTGGAGGAACGATCGCGCTGCCGGGACCCACGATCAGTATGGTCGCTCCCTCGAACCTGGTCGGATATGTCGCAGTGCCCTCGGCGCCAGTGATCGGATTTCCACCAGGAGCGCTGGAGGCGTTGAATCTTGCCAACTACTCGGTCACTGCCTCCATCAGCGTTCCGAACGCTCAATACGTTGTATCGAATGCGGGTGGTAGCCAGCTTCTGGTCTTCAGCAACGATTCCAATTCCCTGAGTGTGGTGTCGCCGCTTTTGTTGAATACTGGGTCGCCGGTCACGGCAACGGTTGCCGGTTTTGATCGTCCCGTCTGGGCCGTCTTCAGCGGAGACGGAACTACTGCCTACGTGATGAATTGCGGACCGCAGTGTGGCGGGACGCAGGCCAGCGTGCAAACCCTGAACATGACAACATTGGCCGTTGGAACTCCCGTTCCAGTGGACGCAGCAACGATTGCTCTTTTGAGCGGTTCAACGCTCTATGTGGCAGGGACCCCTCCTGTCAACAATCCGTGTACGGGGCAGGTCACAGCCGCAAAAACCTGCGGGCGGCTCGATATCATCGACATCAACTCCATGACTGTCACCAACAAAGTCGTCATTACCGATGGATATCATGATCGCATCGACATGAGCGCCAACGGGCAGCTCTTCGTTGGATCGTACGATTGCACGAATATTGGCAACATCAACGCCGTGACCCCCACGGGAGAAATTCGCGGCTGCCTTTCGATCTACAACACCACGATCCCCGGAAACAGGTCCGCCATCATCCCCCCCGACAATGGCGACGTGACCGGCCTGCAGAGCATCTCGAGACCAAGCGAGACGAATGTTGGAAGCGACCTGGTGGAGTACGTAGCCGAGGGAGGCAATTTGCGCGTCTACAACACGCTGACCGACGCGTTGCTGATCGATTACTACAACGAAACCGGAACGATTACCATTACCGGCCAAATCATCGACGTCAAAGCCGTCGACTTCTTCTGATCGATTCCGATCCCTCGCCGCACGCAGCCATTACTCTTCACTCTCTGGGCTGCAACAGCAATCGATGTGCTGCCGTCGCGTTCATCGCTTGCGAGGTGAATGGCAAAGGGAAGGTGGCGCCTTCGTACCACGCCTGCCATTGATCCATGTAATAGGGACTCAGGAAATTTCCTGCTTCGCCGGTCACGAGATTCAGTGTGGATTCGTCCAGATCGGCGAGGTTTGCCGTGAAGCGCTCCGAGGGCCCGTGATGCCGCGTAACCGCCTTGACGGTGTAACCGCTACCGGATTGCTCGTGGATTCCAGGCGCGG
>JASICF010000414.1 GCA_030044775.1 Candidatus Sulfotelmatobacter sp.
GGAAGCAAGTTCGGATTTTGCACGACGCCGATGAGTATGGCTTCCGGCCCGGGAATTTCCTGCCATTCGTTATCCCAGGTTTTGGATGGCGTGAGCATATCTTTGCGGATGCGGGCGCGCGTGGCGGGATCTTTGAGGCGTTCGAGGAGTTTCGGGGTGCCACCGTCATGAGCCCAGGGCGGGATGAACGCGGAAAAATCATTGAACCACGCAGTGTAAGCGTAGGTATCGGCAGTAACATCGGTGCCGTCGGCGCGGGCGGCGTTAATTTTGGCGACAACCTGGGGCATGCGTCCCCAATTGCTTTTGCCGGCCACCTTGATGTGCCAGATTTCAACGGGCACGTGAGCCTCGCGCCCGATGCGCAGGGCTTCGTCGATCGACTCGAGAACGGTGTCGCTTTCGTTGCGCATGTGCGTGGCGTAGATGCCGCCGAATTTGCCGGCTTCGGCTGCGAGGGCGATGAGTTCGTCGGTTTTCGCGTAGGGAGCAGGCGCATATTCGAGCGCTGTGGAAACGCCGACGGCGCCGTCTTTCATCGCATCGCGGACGAGCGATTTCATTTGTTCCAGCTGCGCGGGAGTGGGCTGAACGTCATCATCGCCGAGGACCGTGCGTCGAACCTGCGTGGCTCCGACGTAGCTTGCGATGTTGATGCCGATCCCCTGTTTTTCGAGGCGCGCGAAGTATTCGCGGAAGGTTCGCCAATCCGGATTGATGTGGTAATGCTCGTAGCCGGCGAAATCGCTTTGAACGATAGCGTCATCGAGAGGAGCGATGGAGCCGCCTTCTCCAGTAATCTCAGTGGTGATGCCTTGAAAAATTTTAGAGGGCAGGCGGGGATCGACCAAAATAGTCAGTTCGGATTGGCCGAGCATGTCGATAAATCCGGGAGCGACGACTTTGCCGGCGGCGTCGATGGTGCGCTTGCGGGGAGCGTCGACCAGGTTCCCGATGGCAGCGATTTTTCCGTCTTGAATGCCGACGTCTCCGGAATACCAGGGTGAGCCCGTGCCGTCGATGATGTGGCCGTGGGTGATGACCAGATCAAAAGAGGCGGATTGCGCAAGGCAGAGGATAGTGGTAGCAAACAGAAGAACGAGTAACATCACTTCATAGAATTTGTGGGTCTTCATCGCTTTCCATTTCGGGCTTGGGATTATGCTGTAAGGCCCCTCTGCGGCTAAAGCCGTGCAAAGAACCAGACGATTATCGCAGCGCTAAAAGCGCTGCGCCACCCAAAAGCGGATCGCATCCGGCGGACGATGAAAAGCAGACTCGCTTTCGGCGCCGCCCTTCCAGCACCTAAAGGCGCATTCAGTGAAACACTTTGCATGCCGCTGAATCGCCGCTCTTTCCAGGATGCGCATTGCCACGTTTCCTAGGAAGTTGTGCGGCGTCTCGCGATGGCACCTAGCAAGATCCAGGCTGCGAGCGCGAGCCATTCGTATCCGGTGAAGTGGCCGGGGATCAGCGGAACAAACTTCATCAGGATCATGGCGATGGCAACGAGCAAGCCAAGAGTTGCCACGAAAAACTCCATGGCTGAAAGGCCTTGGCGATCCGAGAGTTTGCCAGAGCGTCCCAGGGAAAGATAAGCCGCGCAGGTCGCGGCCCAGCCGATCGCGCAGGCAACGGAGCCAACTTCCGTGACGGGAACCAGGATGGCATCTCCCAGAAGCATGCAGGCAGCCGTAGCGAAGCCGACGCACAGCACGGCGGCTGATGGAGTTTGATATCGCTCATGGATTTGGCCGGCCCGCTGCTCGATGAGGCCGCGGCGGCCCATGGCGAAGACCATACGGCTGGCGGCGACGAAATTTCCATTGAAGCACTTGACGAGAGACATCAGCGCAGCCGCAAGGACGATATCGACGATCCAATGCGAGCCAACAGCGCGCTGGAAGGCGACGGCGGTCATGAATGATTCGCCGGTAAGTTCGTGCCAGGGCGCGACGAATGCGACGGCGGCAATGATGGCAGCGTAGAAAAGAATGCCCGCAAGGATGGCCATGGCGATCGCCTGGAAAAATCTTTGCTGCTCGAAGCCTGCAGTGGATTCTTCAGAGGCCTTGCCGACGGATTCGAACCCCGTCATGAAATAAGGAACGATCTGAAGTACCAGCAGGAAAGAAACCAGCGGAGCGTGGGTGAACAGCGGCGGGAAGTTGTGAGACGAGCCTTTGGCGAGGCCGAGCGCGACGAAGACAAAAAACAGAATCAGCGTGCCGAGGACGGTCCAGTTCTGAAATGTTGCGCTGAGGCGGATGCCGCGATAATTGAGCGTCGTGAGGAGGGCGGTGAGGGCAATCCCGATTGCGAGATGCGGAAGATAAACTGGGCGGCCGGCGATCCGATAGAGCACGAGCGAATCGAGCGAAGGGAGAATGTAGCCTACGACGCGGCCGATGGCGACGGCCTCCCACGGGCAGACGATGAAGTAGGCGAGCATCATCATCCATCCGGTGGAGAAGCTGATCGGTCGAGAAAAAGCGGCGGCGGTGTAGGCAATTTCTCCGGCTGCGTCGGGCATGGCGGCAACCAGCTTGCCGTAAACCCATCCGATGGGAAATAACAGCGCTCCGCCGATGACGAAGCCGAGCAGACCGCCAAGGGCTCCGCCGCGGGTGAGCCAGTCGTCCATGACGACGAGCCAGCCGACGCCGACCATGGTGCCCCAGCCGAGTGCGAAGTAATCGGTGAGGCGAAGTTTGCGGGCGAGATGGGACATGCGGGGTTTTGCTTTCGCGCGAAGCGAGGGCGAATTATAAAGCATGGAGCGAGTTGAGGTTGGTGAGCGGAACGCAAGCGAAAGGGTGGGGGCAACGGGCTGCGCCCGGTTGGGCAGCCGAGGGCGGCTGCCCCTACACAAGCGTGTTAGTATCGACAGTACCCTCGCGTGACGCTCCAGAGCTTGATTTTGCGTTGCAGCTCCGTACCGATCAGGACTCACTCAGATAACGATGACCACTTCCACCAAGCGTAAGCGCGTGCTGAGCGGCATGCGTTCGACCGGAAAACTGCACCTCGGCAACTATGTTGGCGCGCTCGACAACTGGGTGCGGATGCAGGAGGAATACGAATGCTTTTTCGAAATCGCCGACTGGCATGCGCTGACCACCGATTACGCCGACACTTCGCGGGTGAAGCAGAATTCGATCGACGTGGCGCTGGATTGGCTCGCGGCCGGGCTTGACCCGGAAAAGTCGGTGATCTTTATTCAGTCGCATGTGCCGGCGCATGCCGAGCTGCATCTGCTGTTTTCGATGATTACGCCGCTCGGTTGGCTGGAGCGTGTGCCGACTTATAAAGAGCAGCGGGAAAATATCAAGGATAAGGATTTGGGCACATACGGGTTCCTCGGCTATCCCGTGCTGCAGGCGGCGGACATTCTGGTCTACAAGGCTGACGTAGTTCCGGTGGGAGAAGATCAGGTGGCGCACGTGGAGCTGACGCGGGAGATCGCGAGAAGGTTCAACGGATTTTACGGCGGTCAGGTCGCGGATCCGTTTTTCCAGCCGGGGATGCCCGTGCGGCAGCTAGAGGGCTTGGGGCGTCCCGTCGGCAAGCCCGTTTTTCCTGAGCCGCAATCACTGCTGACGATTGCGCCGAAACTGCCGGGAACGGACGGGCGCAAGATGTCGAAGTCGTATGGCAATACGATAATGCTCACCGACCCGGAGCCGGTCGTGCGGCAGAAATTGAAGACCATGGTCACGGATCCGGCGCGGGTGAAACGGTCGGACCCTGGCAATCCAGATGTTTGCCCGGTGGGGGACCTGCACAAGATTTTCAGCAGCAAGGAAACGATGGCGAAAGTAAACGAGGGCTGCCGGACGGCGGGGATTGGATGTATCGAATGCAAGAGCTGGGCGGCGGATGGACTGGTGCAACTGTTGAGTCCGATGCAGGAACGGCGCAAGAAATTCGAGGAGAATCCGCGGCTGGCATGGGATATTCTGGAAGCGGGCACGGACCGGGCGAGCAAGGCGGCGTCCGAGACGATGCAGGATGTGCGCGCGGCGATGGGCATGTCGCTTGAGTACGAGGGAACGAAATAGGCGGGTTTTCTCGGGATGACGCCTTCTAAAGAAGCAGGATTCGACGAATGAGCACTGAGCGACAGATCGCAGTCGGGGGCGGTCCATTACCTGAGGCAGCGCGTGAAGTCGCACGGGAAATCGACGTTGTCGATCGCAAACCTCAAGACAAGAAAGAAAGCGACTCTCCCTTTGCCGTCGCGGTTACAAACGTTTATGAAGGGCCGCTCGATCTGTTGCTCGATCTGATTCGCAAGCAGGATATCGACATCTACGATATTCCGATCGCGCGCATCACCGAACAATATCTGGCGTACGTGGAAAAGATTCGCGAGCTGGATGTGAACGTGGCCGCGGAATTCATTTACATGGCCGCGGTGCTGATTCACATCAAGTCGAAGATGCTATTGCCGCGCGATCCTGCGGCTAAGGCAGAAGAGTTGGAAGATCCGCGAACCGAGCTGGTGAACCGTCTGCTGGAACACGAGAAATTCAAGTCGGCGGCGCAGATGCTCTTGCAGAAGCAGCAGATCGAAGAGGCGGTGCTGACGAATCCTGCTCTAAAAGAGTTTATCGATGCCGATAGCACAGAGCCGGAAATTGCCGCGGATGTGATCGATCTGGTAAAGACGTTCCAGCAAGTCGTGGAGCGTATGCGCAACCGGCCGCTCATTAACGTAAATGAAGAAACGGTAACGGTCGGGCAGATGATT
>JASICF010000415.1 GCA_030044775.1 Candidatus Sulfotelmatobacter sp.
TCCGAAGCTGATGCCAATCGCCCGCGCTGCGCGCACAATCTCTCCTTGCGGATCGACCGATTTCAAATGGCCGATAGCGTGGGCGACATCGACAGAAATAATGGAATCGCCGTGCAGCGCGACCATCATGCCGAAACCTCCCGCCGCAACCAGATCGACGGCGGCCACTCCGAAACGTGTTGCCAGAATGCGGTCGAAGGGCGATGGCGAACCACCGCGCTGAATGTGCCCGAGCACGCTGATGCGCACGTCTTTGTTGGAGCCGCGCGCAATGGAATTGCCAATCAGGTTGCCGACTGAGCTGGCGCGGCGGTTTTCTTTGAATTCCTGCGGCAGTTTTACGCCCTCGGCAACCACAACAATGGTGAAATCTTTTCCGTATTTCTCGCGCTCGGCGATGTGCTTGCACACGTGCTCGACGGCAAAAGGAATTTCCGGAATCAGGATTACGTGCGCGCCGCCGGCAAGGCCGGCTTCGAGAGCGATCCAGCCGCAGTCGCGCCCCATGACTTCCACCACCATCACGCGATGGTGCGACGCTGCAGTAGTGTGAATCTTGTCGATGGCGTCGGTGACCGTGTGCAGCGCGGTATCGAATCCGAACGTGACTTGCGTCGCTGAAAGATCATTGTCGATGGTTTTGGGGACACCGACGATTTTCATCCCCTTCTTGAAAAGGTCGTAGCCGATCTTCTGCGATCCGTCGCCGCCAATCGTGATGATGGCATCAATGCCAAGCTTTTTCGCATTCTCGATGATCTGGGCGGAAATGTCGCGCGAAATCTCCTTGCCATTCTCGACGGTTTTGTAATGGAACGGGTCACCGCGATTGGTGGTGCCCAGAATCGTTCCTCCGCGCGGCAAAATGCCGCTGACGTGCTTGAGCGTAAGTTCGAACGATTTCTCTGGCCAGATCAGTCCGTCGAAGCCGTCGGGGATGCCGATGACCTTCCATCCGTACTTGATGATGGCGGCTTTGGTGGCCGCGCGAATAACCGCGTTGAGGCCGGGAGCGTCGCCGCCGCCGGTGCCGATGCCAATACAGCGAATGTCAGACATAGTTGTGCATGAAGTGATTTTGGAATTGAGCTTTTACCATACTACGGCAGGCGCGGATGGTGAGGCAGTTTCGGGTTGCTTGGAGTGACGAACGCGACTTTCGAGATGTGGCCGAAGGTAAGTTGACTTAATCTGTTTGAACGCGTCAAGGGTGATGGAGCGTGGATTCCCATGCTCTGGCGATGGGAAGGCGCCAACGCTCTGCAGTTGAATGTAGGGCGCGGCCGCCATGGCGCAGATTTCCGCGACGAGGCGTTGTCGGATTTGGCATGGTTCCCTATCCACGTAGATGCGCAGGCCGAGCTTGAAGCCTGGCTCGGAGCGTTGCATCTGGCCGAACGGTACGGACTAACGGTGTATGACGCCGCTTATCTCGAGATCGCGTGTCGGCGCCAATTACCGTTGGCTACGCTGGACCGCACATTGCGGGCTGCTGCGGAAAGTGAAGGAGCGGAGCTGTTGGGGATGTAGAAATCGTACTTCTCGCGAAAGGAGCAAGAGGTGGGGCACCCGGCGCAACGGCGGTGTTTTACGAGCCCCCGATTGTGACCGATGCAGAGGGCGAAGTAATCGTATTGTCGCCGCTGATGTACTGTGCGTAGATCGTCGTCGAGCCCGCTGTGCTCGAAGAAAGCGCGCACATCGGGTCTTCGCCATTTTCAACTGTAATCAGGCTCGAGTTGCCGGTCTGCCAGGTCACGCTCGCCGAAACATCAATCTTTTGTCCCCCTGCGATCGCGTAGGCATAAATGCACTCGCTACCCGTCGCGGTCGAACTGACGGGAAGAGAGATCGAAGTGGGACTGAGAGTGAGGCTTGTGACGTTTCCCAAGGTTATGGTTGCCGTAGCTGTGGCCGTAGCAGTGCCGGAAGCCGCTGTGATCGTGGAGGTCCCGGCCGAAACTCCGGTCAGCAGGCCGCCCGCACTGATCGTGGCTACGGTGGGAGTGCCGCTGGACCAGCAGACCGTGGTCCCGGTGCAACTGGTACCAGCGGTCAAAGTGAGCGCGTTTCCATTACTATCCGTACCTGCCGCAGTCATTTGCTGAGTAAGACCTATGCTCACCGTTGGGTTAGGCGGGTCAATGGTGATGCTGGAGACGGTCGGGTTGACGAAAAATCCGCTGCAGCTCAAAGCCAGCGCCAGCACAAAAAGCACTGCCAATGCTCCCGCCAGATGCAGCTTTCCTCGGTTCGACCGCATAGCAATACACGCTCCTGAAATGCCCTTTCGGCTCAGCCTCTACGATACGATCTTCGCGCCACCGATGATGTAAAAAATTGTAGCAGAGAAGTTCGCCTGTCAAGCCCTCGGCAGTACCTTTGTGCACACTCGCAACCAGCGGGGCTCGCGTTCCGCCTGGCATAAGAACGCCGAACCGTTCGCGCCTTGCAAGAAAAATGGCCAGCGCCGCGATCCGGTGCTGGCCAAGAAGTCGTCTCCGTAAATCCGGCTACCCTTTGTGCGGCTCTTTCGGGGGAGCCTTCGGCGCGGGTGCAGGTTTTGGAGCGGGGTGCGCCGCCGGAGCCGGTTTCGCAGCAGGAGCGGGATGTGCTGCAGGCTTTGGCGCTGGCTTCGCTGCGGGAGCCGGGTGCGCTGCCGGCTTTGGTGCCGGAGCTGGTTTTGCAGCGGGTTTCGGAGCTGGTTTTGCAGCGGGCTTCGGAGCCGGAACTGGCTTCGCAGCCGGTTTTGGCGCCGGAGCCGGTTTTGCTGCAGGCTTCGCCGCGGGCTTGGGCGCGGCTTCCGGATGGCTTGCCGGACGGTTCTCCGCATGACTCTCCGCTGGATGACTCGGTGCCGGATGACCCGCCGCGGCGTGGTTTTCTGCTGGGCGGTTCGCCGGCGCGGCAGCTTTCTCCGCCGGAGCCGAAGCGTGGGCTTCTTTCGGCGACATCGCCGGAGCGTGATAAGTTCCTCCCGCAGATCTTGCCGCAACTACTCCCTTTCCGCTGA
>JASICF010000416.1 GCA_030044775.1 Candidatus Sulfotelmatobacter sp.
GTCCAGCAAGCCGCCGCTGATTCCAGAGCTGCATGGTCAAGCCGATAACGTTGTGGCCGTCAGCACGCAGCAAGGCCGCAACAGTGGAAGAGTCAACTCCACCGGACATGGCTACGGCGATGGTTCTATCTAACGTTTTCACTGTTCGCAATCTTCTCTGGACTATTATCTCGCATCAGGCTGGGGCATGCAGGGAATGCGAGAGGCGGATAAAGGTCGGTCTTGCACCAATCACAAGTTATCCAGCTCTTCCAGTGCGCGCTTAGCCACATCCGGCGGAAGCGGCGCGTAGCCCAGCGCAGAGCAGCTCTTTTGGCCTGCGGTTAACATCCAGTGAAGCAGCTCCGACAGTGCAGCCTTCTTTCCTCCGTCCGGTTCTTTCTCCGGCAGTAGCACCCATGTGTAAGCCGAGATCGGATATGCTGATCGCCCCGGTGATCCGGTGATCGAAACCCCAGAATCACGCTGTGGCGTGGCCGATGCACGAGCGGCGGCGATCACGCTGGCTATATCCGCTCTCGAAAACTCACCCGCCGCGTTGCGAATGGCACCGAAGCTAAGTTCGTGTTGGAGCGCATAGATAAACTCCACGTAACCAATCGAATTCGGCGTGCTCTGGACGACAGAGGCTACACCTTCGTTGCCAGCCGCTCCAATTCCTACGGGCCAGCGCACAGTGTCGCTGCTGCCAACAGAGGCCTTCCATTCAGGGCTAATCTTGGAGAGATAGTCTGTCCACACGAATGTTGTACCGCTACCGTCTGATCTATGAGCCACAACTATCTCGGCGTCGGGCAGCGACGCCGCGCCATTTACTTTCCGGATTTGCGGATCGTTCCATCTTTTAATTTTGCCGAGATAAATCGCAGCCAGAATTTCGGGCGTAAAATTCAGGCTTTGGTGAAGACCCGCCAGGTTGTAGATTGGCACAACCGCTCCCAGAACCATCGGGATTTGCCGCAGGCGCGCATGACTCTCAGAATCGTTCTCCGCGGTAAAGGGCATGATGGGCATGTCCGATGCACCAAAGTCAATCTCGCCTTCCCGCAACTTGCGAATGCCTTCTGCCGAACCCACAGGATCGTAGCTGATGTGAACCATCGCATGATCTTCCTGAAACAGTTCGAACCATTTTTCGTAGAGTGGCGCCGGAAAGGTCGCGCCGGCTCCTTTCAGGGCTGCCACGGCGTTCGCCGATCCGGCAAGCGACGGCTCCTGGCCAGTCTCCTTGATTGCAGCGAGCAACCGGCTTATCACCTGCCGGCCGAGATCATCGGTGATGCCGCCCCAGGGAAATTTGCTCGGAGTGACAAGATACGACCATAGCGTTTCGTTCTTCTTGCCAACCACCTCGACCGAAACGAATCCCTCGTACAAGGCTTGTACCGGGCGGTGAGAATGCGGACTAAGCGAATCGCGCCCGATCGCCCAAATTCGCGTGGTGCCTTTCAGAATCGCGTCCGCTTCGTGCGGATCAGCGACGATTCTTAGCTCGTGACTTTTGCGGAGACGGCGCTCAATTGTATCTCGCGTCGCAGCTCCAGCTTTGTCGCTCCCCAGCGAATCGACATACAGGCTTTTTACCTGCTTGAGTTCGGCGGCGCTTTGCGCATGGACGGAAATTCCAGCAATCAATAGAAAGACGAGAAACCGGCAGATCAGAGCAATATTTTTTCGAAGGGAAAAAGGCATGTTGCACCGGGCAATTACTTTACACCGCTTTTGTTAAGGATCGGTTTCTCAAAAGATGGGGTGGTGGCTACCGGCCACTGGCGGAATTTGACTTGCGCTCGCCATCTAGTCGAACGACGTCCTAAAACAAAGGCTGTTCAGACGGGGCTCAACTCTCTCAACCGCGCCACCGTTTCCGGCACCAACGCCAGGGCGAAGTCGATTTCTTCTTCCGTATTCTGCTTGCCCAGGCTAAATCGAATACTTGACTTTGCCCGCCCGTGCGTCAGACCCATGGCGATCAACACATGCGAGGGCTCAATTGCCCCCGAGGAACACGCCGCTCCGGTCGAAAGCGCTAGTCCCCTCAAATCGAGCGCAATCACCATCGATTCTCCGTCGATGTGATCGAAATAGATGTTTGTCGTGTTCGGAACACGGGGCGCGCCACCACCGTTTACTCCGGCATCTTCCACTTGAGCAAGTATTCCCTGCTCCAGTCGGTCTCTGAGCGCAATCATATTTTGATTTTCGGCGCGGCTGAAACTCTCTAACGCCAACTCCGCAGCCTTGCCCAAGCCAACGATCCCAGGCACATTCTCCGTTCCCGCGCGCCGAGAGCGCTCGTGGCGTCCGCCATAAAACAGCGGCTGCAGCTTCGTCCCCTTGCGGACATATAGCGCACCCACGCCTTGCGGCGCGTGCATCTTATGGCCTGAGATCGATAGAGCATGGCATCCAATCCGCTGCACGTCGATCGGAACCTTGCCTGCGGCCTGCACCGCGTCGGTATGAAAAATAACTCCGGCCTCCGCGGCGATCGTTCCAAGCTCTTCCAGCGGCTGCAGAACTCCAGTCTCATTGTTGGCCATCATGATCGAAATCAGCTTCGTGTTGGGACGCAGCGCTCGCCGCACATCGTCGGGATCAATCATGCCGCGGTTGTCCACCGGAACGTAAGTAATTTCGCAACCAATTTCCTCGAGATGCTTGCATGCATGAAGAACCGCGTGATGTTCGATAGTCGATGTAAGAATGTGGTCGCCATCGCCAGCTAATCCTGCGATTGCAAGATTGTCGGCTTCCGTTCCGCCGCTGGTAAAAACAATCTCTGACGGTCGACAACCGAGCAGCGCCGCCACCGATTCGCGGGCGTTCTCGACTGCCGCACGCGTCTCCTGCCCATAACTATGAATCGACGAAGCGTTGCCGAAGCGCTCGCCGAAGTACGGACGCATGGTTTCGAGCACTCCCGGCAGAGCCGGTGTCGTCGCGTTATTGTCGAGGTAAATGCGGGGCATAA
>JASICF010000417.1 GCA_030044775.1 Candidatus Sulfotelmatobacter sp.
CTCCCAGCGCCAGCAACGAAACGTGCGGAAAGCGGTATACCGGATGCACTTTGGCAAACATTTTGAAATAATTGCCGTCGAGCGCGGCCGCATACGGCACCCGCGAGTAACCGAGCATCAACGAAAACACCGAGGCGAATGCCGCCACAATGATCAATCCGGTTACCATTCGCGCCGCCCACGCGCCATAAATCCGCTGCATAAACAACGACACGACATACAACCCACTGTTATTCTCGCCCGCCTGCAGCATCTCGCGCCACGGCACGACCGCAAGGATGCACAAGTTCATCATCAGATATAGACACGCCACAAACAGAATAGAAAGCAGAAGGGCTCGCGGAATATTGCGTGTGGGATCCTTGATCTCATCGCCGATGTAGCAGACGTTGTAGTAACCCCAGTAATCATAGGTCGCAACCAGCATCGCTCCGCCAAGCCCGGTGAAGAATCCTCCAGAAAGTCTGAACGCCCCGGGAGGAAAATCGAATGCAAGCGCGGCATTAAAATGCGTGAGGCCGGCAAAAATGATCCAGCCAATCGTTCCCATTACGCCCAGCCACAGAATGTTAGAGAGTTTTCCGATCACCGTAATGCGGCGATAGAGCAGCAGGATTGTGAAGAAGCAGATCACGACGGCCACCGCGGTTCCCGGCGTCACGATCCAACTCACTTGCAACGGCCCCGCCAACGGAATCGACACCGCCGCGGTATGGGTTGCGTACACCGTCTGCAGGCTCGGCCAGTAGTACGCCGCATAACCCGCCAGTCCAATGCAGCCCGTTGCAATCGAAAGCGGAGCGCTGAACGAGAGCTGCCAGATGAAAAGAAAAGAAAGTAATCGTCCCCATTTTTTCGGACCGTAAATCTCTCTCAGATAGCGATATGGTCCGCCCGAGTGCGGCAAAGCCGCACCCAGCTCCGCGGAAACCAGCCCGTCACAAACTGCGAGCAGCGCTCCGGCAACCCATCCCAGAAGCGCCTGCGGACCCCCCATCGCGGCTACCACCAGCGGCATGGTGATGAACGGCCCGACGCCGATCATGTCGATCATGTTCAGCGCAGTCGCGCTGCCCAGGCCCATACCGCGGATCAAAGTCGCAGGGCCGGCGTCCGGTCTAGTGGGAGATTCCATGAAAAGTCAGGCCGAGACGAAGAAGGATTCGGCTCACACAACCGCCGCAGGCTACTGCTTTTCGTGTCCCGCGCTCAGCAGATTCACATACAGCCGTACTGCGCCCGGTACTCCTGCCGGTAACTGTCGGAAGAATGCATATCCCGTGTAGATATAAATTCCCTTGCCGTAATGCGCCTCGATCAAGCCGCCTTTTTGTTCATTCTCCCCGGGATCATGGCACGCCAGTAGCGGCGTAAAGTGCTCATCCCACTTGTCCATGAAATAGAGTCCGCGCTCCTGCACCCAGCCGTCAAAATCGCGCTGGGTAATTTCGTTAGGTGAATGAAAGATCGGATTATCCGGCACCAGAATCTCCACCGGCGATTCCTCCACGGAAACGCGCGCGCGGCTGAGTTCCGCGGAATAAGGCGTGAAGTGGCCGCTGTTGAAATCTGCCACGCCGGTGTTGTACTGCACGACCAGCGTTCCCCCAGCCGATACAAAGTCGAGCAGGCGCTTATTGTTCTCAGCGACGGCTTTCTGCGTGTCATAGGCGCGAATTCCCAGCACCACGGTCTGATATTGGCCGAGATCTTCAGTTGCAAGTTTTTCGGCAGGGATCGGCATCACCTTCATGCCTAGTTGCTGCAGCGCAGTTGGAATCTCATCGCCCGCGCCCATGATGTAGCCGATTCTCAAATCATGCGGCACATCCACATCCACGATGCTCACCCGCTGCAGCGCCGGCTGGTAATAGTAAAAGCTGCCCAAATCCTCGCGAGCCACCAGCGAATATTCTTCGCTGAACTTGTCCGGCCCCACCTGGAACGTAGCGCGCAGTTGGGCTCGTCCTTCCTGCAGGCCGGCGGGGAATACAGTGAAATGGAACTCCTGTTTCTCGCCGCGCTGCTTCAGTTCCACCGCTGTCCGCTGCGGTTCCGAGCGCCAGCCATCGGGCAATTCCAGAGTCAACACTCCACGCGAATCGCGATTCAGATTGCTGGTCACACCAACAGTCACTGTAGAACTCGACCCGTTATGCGTGGAGATGACCTGCGTTCCTGGTTCCAGCGCGACGGAGAATGCCGGCACAACCGCCAGCGGCCGCGCTTCTTCCTTGCCGGACTCATCGACGAACGGCGTAACTACCGTCCCCTGAATCGAGTTCTTCATTTTGCCTTCGTGTGAGCCCGGTTCGGCAACCGAGTATTCCACGCGCGCGTGCAGTGCCGGAGGTGGAAATGGCAGCGTCGCGAATTGCTCGTCATCGACGTGATTCAGGCTGTCGGTTTCCGGATTATCTCGATGCCAGTAGGGACGGGTGTACGCCGCATCCTTCGGCACTTGCAAGCGAAAAGTGGCATCGACCGTGTCGCCGGGCTTGATTGCAACTGGCCTCGTTTTATCGGACAGCGTGCCCCATCCCTTCGGCACCTCCAGCTTCAACGAATCGAGCCCGAGTCCTTGCTTTGATCCATTCTTGAATGTCACCGAGACGAAAAATTCCTGCCCGGGCGAAACTGCAGTCAGCGCATCGGTTTCCTTTTCGATAGCTTTATTCTTATCCGCGCGCGCAGAAACTACTGCCGAGAGTTTCACATTCAATGCCAGATTCAGCGCATCTTCCGCCTGCCTGTGTTTCTCCTCCAGGCGAGCCAGCAGATCGGACTTCGCCTGCTCGCTCAACGAACTCTTGGCGACTTCCTCATCGGCATGACCCAGTCCCGATAAAACTTTAACCAGCGGCGAGATCGTAACAGAAGGATCGCTTCCTCTCGCGCGGTCGCTAGCCTGCGTAATCTGGTTACCGATCTCGCTCAATTCCTGCCGCAAGTGCGGCACCCGCGATTCATCGGGGCCCAATCGCTGTGCGAGGCCGGAGAGTGTCGTATCAATGCCCTGAAAAAAATCCTTCTCGTGCCCGTCTTTGTCGAGCTTCGCCGGCTCGACCGAATCGACCAGCTTGTAAAACGCGAACCGGTCTCCGGGATCTATACTCCAGTTTGCCGCGCCCTGCGAGAGTTGATGGCGCAATCCTTCCATGGCGAATTGCGCATACGACATTCCAAGATCGGCGCTGTGCTCGCCCGTATTCAACTTCACAGTCCAATTTGCATCCGCGCAAGTCATTGCGCCAAAGCCGCAGACGTTCCCGATGTAAAGCTTTCTTGCCTGCCACGGTTGAAGTCCCTGCGCAATTTGCTCGGGAAAGCGCTTGGGATCGGCCGCCGCTCGAAACGCTTCCTGCATCAGAATGCTCGACGCCTGGTGATGCCCATGCCCGTCCCGCGTTGTGCCGGAAAAGCGCGCCACCAGAACATCCGGACGGTATGTTCGAATCACGCGCACCATGTCGCCCAGCGCAATATCGTGCCCGCCCCATTTCGCAAATGTCTCCTCCGCGCTCTTGGAAAAACCAAAATCGGCCACGCGCGTAAATCTTTCCTGCACGCCGTAGTATTCGTCCGCCGCCAGTAACTCCAGCGTGCGCAGTACGCCCAGCACGTCGAACAGATTGCTGCCAAGCTTGTTCTGTCCGCCCTCGCCGCGGTTCAGCGTCAGCAACAACACCCGGTCGCCGTGTCCGCGCGATTCCAGAGTGAGCAATCCGCCATCTTCATCGTCGGGATGTGCCACTGCCTGCATCAACTGCGCGGTGGTGCCCAGCTTTCTCAGCATCAGGCGCAATCCAACCATTCCTTCGTCTTGCGCGATTTCCGGCGGAGATCCCTGATATGGAAGCTGGGGAAAGTTGGTTGCATCGGGCGCAACGGGGAAATGCTGCTCCGCGGCCTCGAATGTAGGCGCATCCGGCCGGTGTTCTTGCGCGAAAGCCAGGAGCAAGCCTGAAACCGCGAGCAGTAGCGCAGGGGCAGCGGCCAGGATCGTCGAACTTCTTACGATGTGGGAAGCCAGCCGCATCATGCGGCGTGAGCGATGCTGTAACAAATACAAATAAAGATCGTTGCGTCCGGTTCGAGTCACTCTACAAGGATGGGGCCTAAGTCCTCTTTGACGCAAATTTTTTCCTTCACCAGGAATCGTTCGACTTCAATTCAGTAGATTTCGCCGCGAAAAACGCGGACTCTTTGACTATCGCCCGCCTTCCTTCAGCGCGTCCCGGCATTCACTGCCCGCGGTCAGCACCTGATCAAACGAGGGGTCTTTGCGCAGATCTTTCAGCAGCGGATCATCCAGCAGCGCCGAGTACGCGCAGTAATTTTGTTGTACCGCCGCTTTCAGCAGCCGCATCGCAGCTTCTGTTTGGCCGCACTCCGCCATCAAGGCGCCCACGTGATACCACGCCTCGGGGTCGGGTTCAGTCATCACCGACGCCTCCGCATCGTGAGCGATTTTATCCATGTCCGGGGGCCGCGGCGACTGGGTGCACGCCACCGTCAAGTCGTGATGATAGTAAGCCGCTTTCGGCGTCTCCCGTGCGGCGATGCGCGCCTGTGCCAGGTTTCCCTTCGCCAAATAAACGTACGGTGTGACCCACGCAGCCCACTCCGACCCCGCGTCCAGATGAATGAAATTCAGCGCCTGATCCGGCTGACCCAGTTCCAGGAACGCCCACGCGCACGAGCGGAAATTGAAATTGCCCGGGTCGATGGTTAGCGCCGTCTCGCACTCCTGCGCTGCCTTCTCCTGCATCCCGCCATATCTCAGCACATAGCTCAACGCAAAGTGAGCGTCGGCGCTGTCCGGCCTGCGGCGCAGCAACTCCGTAGCCGATTGATAAGCTCGGCCAAGGTCGCCCCGCTCCACGCGATTGGTAATCAAACGGCTCGAAGCCATAACCAGGTTCGGATCGAGCGTCAGCGCCCGCTCATACGCTGCGTTGGATTTCTGGAACATGGTTTCGCCGCCGCCACCGTAATCCGAATCGTAATAATAGCGATTACCCAATGCCTCCCACGCCGGCGCATAGCCGGGATCATTCGCAACCACATGTTCGAGAACGGCGATCGCGTCTTTGTTCGCTTGACCGTCGTGCGGCAACGCCACGCTATGTAGATAGAGATCGTAAGCTTCCTGGCTCTTCGGCCGCGCTGCCGTGTTGTAAGCGCCTCCAGCCCCCAGAAGCGGCATCAGTCCGTGCTGCACCTGCGTGGTCAGTTGGTTTTGCAGGGAAATCAAATCGTTCACCGGAGCATTGACGGTTGTCTGCCAGAGCAGCCGGTCATCCGTCGCCCCGACCGCTTCGAGAGTCACTGTCAGCCGGTCGCCCTGCCGCAAAAAGTTTCCGGTGAGCAGGCGCCCCACGTGCAGTTGCTGACCAACATTTCGCAGATCCAAATCCGCTCCCACGTACTTGCGCGTTGCCGCCGACGGCCGCACATCGAGCGAGCGGGAATACGAGAGCACGCTGGTGAGTTCGTCGGCCAGGGCAAAACGCAGGTAATCGACGGAATAGTCTCCATTCTCGTTCTGCAGGGGCAAAACTGCGATCGCATGCTGCAGCTCCGCGTTCGCGATCGACCGATGCTTCACCCAGTACGCTCCCACCGCCGCGAGCACGGTAACCAGCAACGCCGCCGTCCCGCCGAGCACCCAGTAAAGCCAGCGATTGTCCGTTGCCCTGCCGAATGTCGTGCTTGCGACCCGCAGCCGTGCCGGGTGCAGCGCGCTTCGAACCTGCCCTGACTCCGTTTCCCGCTTCAGTTGCTGCAGATCGGCCTTCATCTGCGCCGCGCTCTGGTAGCGCTGTCCGCGGTCCTTCTCCATCGCCTTGCCGATGATGCCTTCCAGTTCCACTGGCACTTTCGGATTCACTTCTGCCGGCGGGATCGGTTTGGCGTGCAGCACCGCATCCAGCGTCATCAGCGAGTTCTTGCCGGAAAAGGGTTTCTTGCCGGTCGCCATTTCGTACATCACTACGCCGAAGGAAAACAGATCGCTGCGAAAATCTATCTCCTCGCTTCGCGCCTGTTCCGGAGACATGTACACCGCGGTTCCCGGTATTACCCCAACCGCCGTGAGCGAATCCTCGGCCACGGCGCTATCGCTGTCGGTCCCGACGTTATGCACCAGCTTGGCCAGGCCAAAATCGAGCACTTTTACCTGTCTGCTGGGGGTCAAGAAAATGTTTGCCGGTTTGATGTCCCGATGCACAATCCCCTTGGCGTGAGACGCCGCCAGCGCATCCGCGACCTGAATGCTGATCTCGAGCAACTTATCGGTTTCAACCGGCTTCTCGACTTGCTTCAGGCTCTCGCCTTCCAGTTTTTCCATCACGATGAAGGGATGCCCGTTGTTGTCTTCAATTCCGTGGATGGTGCAGATGTTCGGATGATTCAGCAGGGAAGCGGCTCTGGCTTCGCGCTCAAAACGCTCTAGCGACTTGGGATCGCCGGCGAGATTATCCGGGATAAACTTCAGGGCGACATGCCGCCCCAGTTTGAGGTCCTCAGCCTCAAACACCACGCCCATGCCGCCCCCGCCCAGTTTGCCCAGGATACGGTAATGGGAAACGGTCTGGCCGATCATGAAAGGACTAAGCCCCCAACCGCGGTAATGTTAGGCTCGTCGGCAACTCCGGTCAACCGGGACGACCGTACCGGGCGAGTCTCTTTCCATTGAAAGTTGAACATTAACATCCGCTCACATCGTCTTCGTTCCCAAACTGACAATAACCCTGACCTTTTGTGTTGCATTTTCTAGGGATACCGGTTGCAAGGGTTGGGGGGAAGACTAACATGAGTCTGCGCTGTTTGACTTCTCATCCTGAGTAAGCGCTTTTTTGCAAAGCGAAGAGCGAATATCAAGGCATTTCAAATGGAGCCGACTTCACACAACCACCCGCCGCACCTGCTGGAGGCCATTCGCCGCCGCGCCGCCGAACTCTTCCGCCTCAGCGGAGGCATAGCCGGCAGGGATATTGAGAATTGGTGCCGGGCCGAAGCGGAGATTTTGCGTGAGTCGACTGGCCAGTCCCTCCGCCGCGCGATTGTCATCAACCTTGCCGGCGTAGTCTACACCGGCGAGTACGATGTATCTTCAGCCGATGGCTACGCACCCGGAGAATGGAAAGCGGGCGATCGCATCCCAGTCCGCCTTGCCGGCGATCAACTCTACCTTCGCCGGCCAAACGGCCGCGAATTACAGACCACAGTCGTGAAAAGAATTGGCTAAAACTTCTTCAACAAAAGATAAAGATTTAAAGATAAAAAGATTAAAGATTAAAGATTAAAGATAACCACGTCATCCCGAAGGCCCGCGTTTTTTTCCGCGGGCCGAGGGATCTTATAAAGCAGACTCCCAAGAGGAGACAACCATCCATGGCAGGCTGACAACTTAGTCGAGAAATAACGCCGCCGACGCGCCCACCCACTCCATGTTCTTGTTGTGGTCCACTCCCATCATCAGGCCGCGCCCCATGCGGATAATCGTCAGCACCGGCTGCAATTTTTCGAGCCAGATGTACATCACCCGCACCTCCGCTTTCGTCGCGCCAAACGGCGTTTCAATGATCGGCTCAAACTGCAGCCGCTCCTGCAAGATGTACTCGCTGCGCCGTGCGTGCGGAATCGCCTCGATGTCCTGCTTTGTCGGCGCAATGACCACTCCCAGCCCCGCGAACGAATACAGCGGTTTCAGCGCATAGTTCTGCAAGTCATCCGGAATCCGGTCGAGGCGATCGAGAAACCACGTCTTCGGCACAGACTCATGCTTTAGGTAGGGAATCGAAAACTTGCTGATCCGGAAATACCAATTCGGATGTCCCGCCCATTCAACCTCGAGATCGTCGCGCCAATCGAAGCTCAACTTGATATTCTTGCGCTGCAATTCATCGACAATCGTTCGATTGTAGATTCTCTCGATTGGCACTCGTTTGCCGTCGCGCGCGTAGTAAAGGCGCGATGCTTCTTTCTTGATGTCAACAATGTCGACCGTCCGGATTCCCAGCATTTTTTCCGTCATCAGAAAATCGGGCAAAGTTTTCTGCTGCTGCGGATGAACTTCCATCAGAATCACGTTTTCTGGATCATGATCCCCGACCACTGCTCGCCGCAAAAGCTCGCGGTAAGACCTCTCATCATGCCCGCTCAAGAAAAATCGCAGCTGGTCGCCCGAGTCGAATCGGCTCAAGCCGTAGACGTCCATGTACGCCTGCGCCAGCCCGGCCTGATACGCATAAAGAGAAGGGAATGCCTGCAGTTCCACCAGCTTCGGCTGCAACCCGCCGTCAGCACCGCGCACCAATCCAAAATCGACCTGCACAAACATCGGATGCGGCGACTCGTTTGGAACTCTGAACTCTTGTGGAACCGAAGCATCGGACTTCGCCCGGTAGTCAAGACTTCCTACAAGCTGCCGGATTAATTCCTCGCCATCTTCCGCCATTGTTTGCAGCAAAGCCTTCGGAAAAAAACACGGGGTTTCCGAAAGCCGGAACTCGACATGAGTGCCGCACATCGCGTCAACGTGCGCCAGGAAGGTTTTGTATTTTTCGGGAGTAAAAGCCTGATTGAACTGTCTGCGGAGGGCGGTGATCATGGCTGCAACACGAAATTCTACTCTCGGATTTCCATGCTGCGAATCAGCCCATCCTCAAGGGCATA
>JASICF010000418.1 GCA_030044775.1 Candidatus Sulfotelmatobacter sp.
CGGCCGCATGAACGTGATATTCGATAACCTGATCGCCCAAGGCAAAATCAAGCCGATGATCGTGGTTATGCCGCTGGGCTATGGGACGATGGAGATGATTCGTTTGCGCTGGGAAGCGTGGAGCCATGAAAATGTGCGCAACGAGAATTTTAAGAAGTTTACAGAAAGTCTTTTGACCGAAGTCATGCCGCAGGTCGAAGGCCAATACCGCATCGTGAAAGACCGCAACAGCCGCGCTATTGCGGGGCTTTCGATGGGAGGTTCTGAATCTCTCCTTACCGGTCTGAACCACTTCGATCAGTTCGCGTGGATTGGCGCGTTTAGTTCCGGGGGAATCCCGGAGGAATTCGACAAGGATTTTCCCGCGCTGAATGCGCAGTCTGCGCAACAATTACATTTGTTGTGGATTTCTTGCGGCGCCGAGGACCACCTGATCACCATCAACCGCAAGCTGCGCGCGTGGCTGAAAAGCAAAGATGTTCGACTGACCGAGATTGAAACTCCCGGGATGCATACCTGGATGGTGTGGAGGCGAAATCTGGTGGAGTTCGCGTCGCTGCTCTTCAAATAACGCGAATGCACCTGTGTTCCAGCCCGAAAGGGATAATCCAAGGCGAAAACGCAAGCGATATCATGGCACGTTGACCGAATCCCTTGTCTCTGTAGGCACGTACTTCACTGCCGCGGTTCTCTCCAATTTGTCCCACGCAAAACGGCGGCCCTCGAGGGCGCGTTTCAGCGTCTTAAACAGAACAACGGAGAACAACTGCCGATAAGCGAATCGCTGCAGCCAGACCTGGCTGAGCAGCCAGACATCTTCTTTGTCATCCGGACGGCGGCGCTCGAGCGCGAATGCCAAAGCCGATGCCAGGAAGTCGATCACCAGGAAGGCAAAGAAGAATGCCAGCAATTTGTGGAAGCTTGCCGGATCAGTCGAGTCGGGATGGAAATGTTTTTGAAGCAAATACCAGATTGCCCCCACGGCGAACATGATATCGATGAGCGGTGAAACCAGTGGCAGTAGGATTTGGAAAATGACGATGTTCGGCAACGCGACAAATCCCAAAACTCCTTTGCGGGCGAACACGGCACTGTGTTTGTAGACTGATTGCAGAATTCCGAAGGACCAGCGAAAACGCTGGCGCATCAGGCCATTCGCATTGGTTGGAGCTTCTGTGTACGCCAGCGCCATATCTTCGTATTCGACGCGATACCCGCGACGCAGCAGCGCCATGGTGAGATCCGCATCCTCGGCGACCGTATCGAGCTGGTAGCCTCCTACTTCACGCACGGCCGAAACCCGCCAGGCTCCGATCGCTCCCGGCACTACGCTGACCGCTCCGAGCACGTCCAGCGCGCGCCGCTCGAAGTTCTGGCTGGTGATGTATTCGAGAGCCTGCCATCGCGTCCACAGATTCACGCGATTTCCAACCTTGGCGTTACCGGCAATGGCCCCGACCTTCGGATTGATGAAATGAGGCACCAGCCGGGCGATCGCATCGCTGGCGATGATCGTATCTGCATCGATACCGACAAAAAGCTCCGCGTCTTCGATGTGCTCGATGCCGTAGTTGAGGGCTGCGGCTTTCCCGGAGTTGCGCTTTGTCAAAATCAGAACCTTTCCCGAAGCCTCCTCGTCGGCAAACGCGGTCCGCGCAACCTGAAGGGTGCGATCTCTGGATCCGTCATCGATCACAATGATGCGGAGGTTGCGATAGCTCGAATTCAGCGCCGCGCGAACGGTCCGCTCGATTACCTTTTCTTCGTTGAACGCCGGAATCAATACCGCAACTTTCGGCTGATACGAGGCGACCTCGGCAGGTTTGCCGTAGATTTTTTCTTGCAAACGGTCGTAGACGGCTGCTGTACCGATGAAAAGCAAGCGTCCGGTCATGAGCAGGTCGCCAACAAAGAAGATCCAGGTGATACCAATGACGACGGCGTCAAACAGCCAAAACCCCAACCTGTCAAAACGTGCGGCCCAGCGCTGGCCGGTCGGCAACGGCGCCATCACGTCGGCGCGGGTCTTGCCGATTAATTCGTAAACCGGCACTACTTCAAGTCCTTTGGCGCGCACGCCTTCAATAATTGCCGGCAAGGCGCGCACCGTTTCCGCGCGATTCCCCCCTCCGTCGTGCAGAAGAATGATGTTGCCGCAGCGCAGGTTACTCGCGCTGCAAGGCGGCAGGTGCGCCAATACATAGGAGGAAATTTCCTCTGCGGTGTGCCGCCGCGTGGTTCCATTTCCTGCCGGCACCTTGTCGCTCCAGTCATTGGGGTCGATCCGGTTTCCGATCGTGATGTAGCCCAGATCCTGCGCAAATTCAAGCGGACGCACCTGGTCGGCGGTGTCCGGTTCTTCATCAATGGCATACGGCGGCCGCAGCAGCGTTACGCGAATTCCCAGCAGACTGGCGAATAGCCGTTCCGTGAGATTCAGTTCCACCCTCATATAGGTGGAAGAAATGCTGCTCACATCGGGATGGGTGAAGGTGTGGTTCCCGATCGTGTGGCCGTCATCGTAGATGCGTTTGGCCAGACCAGCAAACTTGTCGGTTTGAATTCCAATCAGGAAGAAAGTCGCCGGAGCGTGCTCGCGCTCGAGCACATCGAGAATTTTTGGCGTCCATTCTGGGTCGGGGCCGTCGTCGAAAGTGAGAGCCACTTTATCAGGGCTGTAGCCGTAACGACCCACGCGATATGGTTCGGGCAGGGAGTCAAAGTTCTCGTCCGTGATTAGCTTCGTGTTCGGATCGATCGTGAGGTCGCGGGTTCCGTGGGTGGGACGATCTTCGATGCGCAGAATTTCGCCTTGGCCCTCCATGTCGACATCCTGGCCGGGCGGGACATCACGCAGTTTGTCGGCGGAAGTCGGATCTCCGGGAACATCCCAAATCCGCCAGAGGGTTCGGTCCTCGCCGCCGAGCCGCCACAAAGCGAAAGTCTGGATGCCGAGGGTTTGCGCCGCGCGCATGTGATTCAGTGCGGTTACGGCATCAAGAAACCACACATCGTGTTGATGGCTCTGCTCGTCCAGGTAACTGAAGTGCGGATTCAGCGCATCGTCGTCGAAAGTGACGTCTACCTCGGAATCCCGCGCCGCCAGCCACGCTTCCTGCACCGAAACGCTGTGATCCTTTTCATCGGGTGGCAGCGTGCCTTTCTTGGGCTTGAGAACCCAATCGTATCCATAGTTGGCAATCGCACAAATGATCTTTTCGCGAGGGATAACACTGATGGCGAACTTGAGGTTATCGACAAACCAATCCTGCCCCGCAACTGGTCCGGACTTTCCGCCGGGGTAATGTTCGTCGTAATTCATGATCACGACCCCGTCTGCAGGGGCGGCGATCGCGGCATAGTCGAACTCCTGGTTATGCGCCGGCACGCTGACGTAAAGCTTCATTCCGCGAGCATGCAAGTCAGCAGAAAGCTCGTTGAGCAAGGCGACATATCCCGCTTGCCCTTCCTGCGGGAAGGCCTCAAAATCTACCATCAGTCCACGGAAGTGATCTGAGGCAAGGAACTGGCCAACTTGCTTGCGAAACAGCGTTCGCGCCTCGGCGTCGTTCAAAAACCCAGTGATGTTCTGTGCCCAGTCCGTGCCGTCAAAGTTATTGACCATCGGAAAGACTTCCATGGCGGGGTCGTCGGATTTCAGGAACGGCATCACCCGGTCGTCTACCGACCGCACCTGGTTATTCTGGACAACATCAAAAAATTTGTTGGTCTGGTCGTCGACAGCTTGCAGCCGCCCATCTGGGGTCAGCACATGCAGCCAGTCGGGATAGAGCATATCGACCTGGTGGGCGTATTCCCGCAGAGAAGAGAAACTCGCTGCATCCCAGGGAACGTAAAAGGCAGCGCGGATGCCTTCTTCCTCATTCAACCTTACTTCCGAAGCCGCCAGCTTTGACCGGCGATGCGAACGGCTGGCGATCTTTTTCAGGTGCTCGCGCGCCTTCTCGCGCTCGTTTTCTTTTAACGCCCGGAACGCCCGTTTCTGAGGAGAAAAAAACAACTCCGGCAACCGTTCATCACGAAGCGTGGTGTACACAAAGAAGGTAAGCAGCGCTGAGAGCGAGAACACCAGTGCGTCCACAAAGCGTCTCAGCCGCTTCCAGCGGGCGCGGCGCGGATCATAAAAGACAGGTTCGGCCATGTAGGGGCTAATCGCTTATCGTATGCCGCTGGCGGAAGACGGTCAATTCTCGCGCAGCAGGGAAACCAAGGTAAGAACAGGGTTAAGGCATGAACTCTTCTACGTTACGATGCATTTTCCAGCGCGCGGGACAACCGTAAGCGCGTATATTCACAGCGTGCTCGAACTGGTACGGAGGAATGCTCGTTTCTTTCTGGGAACGAGTCTGGCAGGGTTGGGCCTTCGACTGCTTTTTGTTTTTCGTTTTCCCGCCATTGTTGACGACTCACGGCTATACGCCGACATTGCC
>JASICF010000045.1 GCA_030044775.1 Candidatus Sulfotelmatobacter sp.
TCGCGCAAGCGGCCTCCACGGATGACGTGCCCAGTCACAGTGATGCCCTGCATGTCTGCAAATTTATCCAGACTGCGGTCTCGAACCGGCAAGACTCCACTTAGATCAATGTGCAGTGCCCCGGTAAAAAAGAGCATTCCGAATACAAATGCTTTGGCAAGCAGCGCTCGTGAGCGAACGAAGCAGACAGTAGCAACGGCAGAAACTGCTACCGCCGCGATCCACAGTGGCGCCGGGCGGTGGGATAGTGCGCCGGCAACAATTCCCGAGGAGTAGGCAACGGCAACCCAGAACATCGGCGCCCGCGCCGCCCTGAATTGAAGGCGAAAGATTGCGGGAGGGGACGAGCGGTGAATGGTTTGCGCAGGTTGCATGCGAAGCGTGATTCAACGCAGGGCCGTTTCATCCTTGTCATTTCCAGAGCACAAAGTCCGATCCGCGCCTTGTGCAAGCACATCCGAGCGGAGAGCATCTACCTCACCAACTGCACGACACCTTCGAGATGGTATGTTTGCGGAAACAGATCAACCAGATGCACTTCATCGATTCGATAGCCTGCCGCCAGCAATGGCACAAGATCGCGGGCCAAAGTTGCAGGATCGCACGAAACATAGGTCACGCGCGGCGCGTTCGAATTGGCAAGCGAGCGCGCCACGCGATCTCCCAGACCGCTTCGGGGCGGGTCTACTACGATCAGGTCGGGCGTATGAAAATACTTCTGGGGGAGTTTGCCCTTCCTGGCCCGCCCCGTTTCAAATTCGACTTGCGACATCGCAGGCCAGTGACCCGCGCCCGCACGAGAAGTGCCCGCTTCCAAGTACTGCTCGGCCGCGAAGCGAATCGCTTCACCGTTAATGGGCAAATTGTGCGCCAGATCGGCCGCGGCAGTCTGTGACGATTCGACCGAAATCACGTGACGGAAATTACACGCCAGAGCTGTGGAAAATAATCCCACCCCGGCGTAGAGATCGAGCGCCAAGTCTCCCGACCGCCCGGAGGTCACGATATCGACGAGTTCTTCCGTGAGAAATCGATTCGTCTGAAAAAAGCTTCCAGCACTGACGCGAAACGAGGTATGCCCCGTCTGATAGGCCAACTCCGACGCGCCAACGGAAATCAGAGTTTCATGCTCTCTATTCTCGTTTTGGCGAAACGCCGTAGCACCCACAATCTGAGGTGTGGACGCGGAAAATTCTTCTGCCCAAGCTCGCACTGCACCGCGTTTGGCATGCGGTGCACAAGACAATTCGACCAGCAACTTGGTGTCGTCGCCATTGGCAAAAAACTCGATCTCGCGAATGCCATCGGCTACTTTGCCAGCGCTTCCCGATCGCCAGAGTTCGCGGATTGCCTGATTGATGAGCGGAGAACTGATGGGGCATTCTTCAATGGGAAGCAATTCGTGAGATGCTAATTTGAAATATCCTGCGGCGAACTCGGGATGTGCTTGTATCTGCAGTCGTGAACGATTCCGATAATTCCAGGGTGGCGACGGATGGGTCTTGATTTCGCAGGGCAATTCGAGCTTGGCTATACGCCTGAAGTTCTCGCACAAGATTTCCTTCTTGATCTCGATCTGGTGCTCATACGAGGCGTGCTGATAATGACATCCGCCGCAGCGAGAAAAATAAGGGCAAGCCGGCGACACCCGGTATGAAGAAGATTCGACTATTTCGTTCACACGAGCGCGAGCATAACCTGGCTTATTTTCGATGACCGATGCATCGATCTTTTCTCCGCCGAGAACAAAAGGAATGAAAACCGCTTTGCCGCGGCTGCGGTCGTCGCTGCGATCAGGATCGGCAGGAAGGCGAGCCAAGCCGTCGCCACCGTAGATCAGTTTCTCAATGGCAAGGATCAAGAGTTGATTCTACGGCATGGAATTGAAGCGGTGTTTTCGGCGGGCGGCGCTAAACGCTCAGACGGATCGTCCAGCAGCAGCGCCAGAAGCCCACGCCCACTGAAAGTTAAAACCTCCAAGCTGGCCGGTCACGTCAACGACTTCTCCGATAAAAAACAGGCCGGAGACCTTTCGGCTCTCCAGAGTTTTGGCGGAAAGTTCATTGGTGTCGATTCCCCCAGCAGTCACTTCGGCTTTTTCATAGCCTTCGGTACCCGCCGGAAAAATCTCCCAGGTATGGATTTGTTTTTCGAGTGCAGTCAAAGTCTGATTTGTCCATGATGCCGGCGCATGCTCGTTGAGCCAGCGATCCGCCAGGCGCTGCGGCAAGAGTTTTCGCAATTCTGTGCGCAACGCGTTCAATGTTCTGGGGAGTTTTGATTCGCGAAACGGTGCAGTCACCTCAACTCCTGGCGCCAGATCGATGCGGATCGGCTGCGAATCCTTTTCAGGCTCACTCCAATACGAGGAAATCTGCAGGATGGCCGGACCGCTTAAGCCGCGATGCGTGACAAGCATTTTCTCCTGAAATTGCTGCCCGTCCAGAGATGCAGTCACCTGCGCAGAAACGCCTGCCAGATCGCAATATTGCGAGCGGTCAGCTGCGTTAAAGATGAGAGGAACAAGCGCAGGCCACGGTTCACGCACCGCAATTCCGAATTGTCGCGCAAGGTTGTATCCAAAAGAACTCGCGCCGATTTTTGGAATCGACAATCCTCCCGTGGCAACCACCAGGACCGGTGCGCGAAACTCACCGTGATTAGTACTAACCATAAAATCGCCCGCGCGATGTACTTCGTCTATTTTCGTATTCAGGCGGATGTCGACTTCTGCCGAGCGGCATTCACGTTCAAGCATGCCTAAGATGTCGTGCGCAGAGTGGTCGCAGAAAAGCTGCCCGAGCGTTTTCTCGTGATACGGAATGCGGTGCTTCTCGACTAATGCAATGAATTCATCTGGCGTGTAGCCAGCAAGGGCAGACCTGGAAAAATGTGGATTTGATGAGATGAAATTCTCTGGAAAGCAATGCCGGTTGGTGAAATTGCAGCGTCCGCCGCCGGAGATCAGAATTTTCTTGCCTGGCTTGTCCGCTCGTTCCAGCACTCCCACCCTTCGCCTTCGCTTGCCTGCTTCAATGGCGCACATCAGACCGGCAGCGCCGGCCCCGAGAATGAGGACGTCGAATGAGGAAGTTTGCATGTATGAATAGGATAAGGCACATGCGTTGCAACTGAGCTGAGATCGAGCGGCATTCGTGGCCAGGAAATATTCGTCTACATGTAAAAAAGGCTGAGGCGAGGCAAACCGTATTTTTCCAACAAAAACTTGTGAATGTACTGTTTTTGCAGTTGTTCAATCTGTGCTGCCATCATCTTGATGCGATAAGGCGCAAGCTCGCGATCGGCGTGCGCTCGGACTGCCACCAGTTCTTCATCGGCGGTTGTAGCAAGAAGAGCAGCGAACAGCTTTTCCTCGAGCACGGTGAGGCGGCGTTCGAGATCTTCTAACTTCGGCAGGGCCTTGTTCGTGGCGATTTCCTGAGCGATTTTTCTAAGCGCGGCGGCAGAGTCCCTCGCCACCGCCTCCACGTACGGCTCGGCGCTATA
>JASICF010000419.1 GCA_030044775.1 Candidatus Sulfotelmatobacter sp.
ATCTGTTCGGTGGCGTGTCGGTTCTAGGCGATGAGGTCATTCGTGTCGGCGATGTGTGCAAATTCGGAGATAGGACAGGAACGGTCGAAGATATCGGCCTGCGCTCCACACGCGTTCGTACGGAAGAGCGGACCTTGCTGGCAATCCCGAACGGCACTGTCGCAACCATCAACGTGGAGAATCTTAGCCGGCGGGACAAGATGCTGTTTAAAACAGTACTCGGGCTGCACGCCAACACTACTTCGGACAGCGTCCGCTACGTGCTCTCGGAAATCCGCTCGGTATTAGAGAAACATCCAAAAGTAGAAACCAGAACGGTTCGCGTACGGCTTACCGAACTAGCTACGGGCTCGATCAACATAGAACTGGTTTGCTACATCTTGACGAGGGATTTCAATGAATTCGCGGAAGTGCGCGAAGACTTGCTGCTGCGAATCATGAACTTCGTCGAAGACTCCGGCACAAATCTCGCATCTCCCTCACAGACGCTCTATTTGAGCGGCGATCCGGCCACCAAGCAATCGCCAGATCACAAGGAATCCGAAAGTGCTGCGAAACTGATTGCTGACACGCCGCTGGGCAGGAAATCTGCAGAAGCGAGCAAGAGCTAGAGCGTTGCAGTCTCAGGCTTGCAGTCTCAGCGTTGCAGTCTCAGGCTTGCAGTCTCAGCGTTGCAGTCTCAGCGTTGCAGTCTCAGGCTTGCGCATTGCGACCCCTCACCCACCACGCGAGAAGCCGATGCGTTGGGAAATACACGGCAAGCGGGACGACAATTAGATATGCCAGGACGTACACGATTCCCGGCACGGCGTGTTGTTCGTGAAAGCGTAGGCCGCGAGCCCAGTTCACATCGCATTGCGGCCGCCAGAAATAATTAATCGGGATGACGATCCACGTGGTCAGCGTCTGCAGTTTCCAGCCACGGCTGTCATAACCCAATCGCCAGATCGCCCACAGCAGCAGCGGGGGCGTCACCACATGAAAAAGGCTCAGCAGGCGCACCACCAGAGGAATGTGGGGGTCGAACATGTATTCCGTCCCTCCGATTAAATGACGCCCACTTACAACGGCGCCAGCCAGATCGGTCACGAACAGAGTCTGAAAGAGTAGTAATCCGCATGCTTGCCACGAAAAAATCAGTGAACTTTCCAGCCACAGGCCGCAGGCGATCAAAATGTTACCGAGATCGCAGAAAAACAGAAAATTTTGTATTCCATATTGCCGCCAATAGATCGGCACCCACACCAGGACCCACGCCGTCCAGAACACCTTAAGCCAGAGCGGAATACGCATCCCGAGAATTGTATCTGTATGGCGCGGTTGCGACCGCCCCAGCCGCAAACGCTGCTTTCGGCAAGCAAAACAGGCTCGCGCCGAATTACCAGCGTAACTTGATGCCCCTTACGGCTGTACCTACGATGACCCTATGAGTTACCAAGCTCTCCTTTTCTGCCCCGACGAAAAAACCGCCCGCACGGTAACCCAGGTTCTTGGCGAACTCGATTTCAACGTTACCGCCTGCACCGAACCGTTTGCCGCAGTCAAAAAGTTCATGGGAGAGCGTTTCGATGCGGTTGTCGTGGATTGCGAAAATGAACAGAATGCGACGCTGCTCTTCAAGAGCGCGCGAAGCGCTCCCAACAATCAGGGGGCGCTGGCAGTCGGGGTCGTAGAAGGGCAAGCGGGAGTGGCAAAAGCTTTCCGGATCGGCGCCAATCTGGTGCTTACCAAACCGATCAACATCGAACAAACCAAAGGCACGCTGCGCGTCGCACGCGGGTTGTTGCGCAAGAACGAAGGGGCTAAACCAGCGAATGGGAATACAGCAGGAACTGCCCCATCGAAGCCGTCAGCGGCAAGCACAGCTTCCGTCAAGCCGGCTTCGCAGCCGCCGACTCGGAGCGGAGCTGAAACCCGAACGGCCCCGTCGACGGTTCGACCCGCGGCCGCCAATACCATTCCGATGCCACAGCCAGCGGCGCGGCCGAGCCTTGTGACGTCTCCTGCTGCGGCGGCCGATGAAGCGATCTTGGAAGCGGAGGTAAGCGCAAAATCCCCGCAGAATACTGAATCTATTAATTTGCCATCTCCGTCTTTTTCTTCGGCGCCGTCAAAGGAATCTTTTCCTCCGAAGATCGCCTCGGTCGCAGAAGTACACGCGCAGGGCCATCCTTCGAGCTTCGCCGCCAGCGCACCTGCACCGGCGCGCGATCCTAAGGAAAGCGCTCCTGACGAATCCACAAGAATTTCAAAATTTGCCGACAAGGAAATCAAACCCGATTCAAAAGACCGTGCGACATCGCCCGCAAAGATTTCGGATTCCGCTCATACTCTCACGTTCGGCGGAACGGTGGGTAGCGGCGCAAAGGCTAAATCCAGCGGCGGCAAGAGCGTCCTCATCGGCGCGGTCGCCATTGTCTTGATTGCAGCCGGCGGCTATACCGCATGGATGAAATGGAACCTATTAAAGACCCCTGCCGGAATGCCGGCCAGCGTCGCGACGCGGACGAAGCCCGCTCCTGCGCCGATTGCCCCACCTCCCGCCCAGCAGAGCGCACCGTCTGTGGCGGAGACACCGGCTACCGATGTTCAAACTCCTGCGCCGCAGACTATTGAGAATCAGAAAACCGAAATTCAAGAACCTTTAAAGAATGCGAAAGCAGAAAACCATTCTGCTAAGGAGTTGGCTGCAGAGCCGGCTGCCGGGAAGAAAACTAAGGAAGACGCTTCTACCGTCACCGAAAGTACGGCCGCGCCATTGCCTCCGGCTGTTCAACCGATTGTAATCAAGAGCAATAACGGTAAACCGGCTCCCAAACCAGTTGAAGAGGCCGACGCCCCCGCTTTGAACATGACTGGAATTGCGCCGTCCGGCGAAGCATTACCGAAACTCGATTCCGCCGCCACGGCAACTCCCGTGCTGGAGCGAGTGGTGGTTTCGCAGGGAGTGTCTCGCGGGCTTTTGATAAAGCAGGTTCAGCCAGTGTATCCGCCTACAGCACTGGCCATGCGCACAGAGGGTTCTGTGCAGCTCATGGCAACCATCGCGAAAACCGGCAGTATCTCAGAGGTAAAAGCGGTGAGCGGAGATAAGGAATTGGCGCGCGCTGCGGTTGAGGCGGTCAAGCAGTGGAAATACAAGCCATACTTGCTGAACGGCGAGCCCGTCGAGATCCAGACCCAGGTCACCGTAAACTTCAAGCTTCCGGAATAATCTCGAATCAAACACCGTGGAATATGCGCGCACCGCAAGGTGTCGCCAACTGACGGCGCGTTCGCACCTTCTGCGGCGAATCCCCACTTACGAACTCCTGACTCAGGCCCGGGGCCGGCCAACTCGCATCTGATCCGCGTGCTATAATCTCGTATTCTCAGTCGCTTAGAGCGCGGAGGACTGTATCGACAAACGTTTTATTCGAATTAACGACCGCATTCGAGCGCGCGAAGTTCGCGTGATTGGTGATGAAGGCGAACAGATTGGCGTAATGCCTCCGTTCGAGGCGATCCGGTTGGCCCGCAGCAAGAATTTGGATCTGGTTGAGATTTCCCCTACAGCCCAGCCTCCCGTCTGTCGGATCATGGACTACGGGAAATATCTGTACCAGCAGGAAAAGAAGGAACGCGAAGCCAAGAAGCACCAGAAGACGATCACCGTAAAAGAGGTCAAGTTCCGCATCAACGTGGATGACCACGACTACGAGACGAAGAAAAATCACGTACTGCGTTTTCTGGATGGTGGCGACAAGGTCAAGGCAACAATTTTCTTCCGCGGGCGCGAGATGACCCGCACCGGCCTTGGCCGTCAGATTCTGGAGCGCCTGATCAAGGACGTGGAACCGCAAAGTATCGTGGAGTTCCGCCCGAGACAGGAAGGCAATACACTGCACGCAATTCTGGCGCCGAAGAAGACCGCCGCCGAACGCGAGAAAGAGCGCGAAAAGGAAGCCAAGCAGAAGGCCAAGCAGGAAATGAGAGCGAAGCAGATGCAGGA
>JASICF010000420.1 GCA_030044775.1 Candidatus Sulfotelmatobacter sp.
AACGCGGCGGCTTCGCTGAGTGTGGAAAAGTCACGGCGTGCGGCCGCAACGGCGCGAAGGCCGGCAACGAACTCTACGCGATATCCCTGGCGGACCTTTTCGTATTTGCGCAGCAGGACCGCGCCGATCTGCCCGGTCTCATTGACGTGCGTACCGCCGCAGGCCGTCAGATCGAAATCGAGGATATCGATCAGGCGCAGCCGGTCGCGCTCGGCGGGGGGTAGTTTGCGCAAACCAAGGCTCACGGCCTCATCGCGCGTGACGAATCGAATGGAGACAGGGCGATTCTCGAGCACGATTTCGTTAGCCAGATGCTCGGCAGACTCAACCTGATTTTTGGTGAGCGAGGGCGTCTCAAGGTCGATTGAGCAATAGTCAGAGGCCATGTGAAAGGAAACAGTCGGCATATTGAAAAGCCGCACGAAGGCGGCAGAAAGTACGTGCTGGGCCGAGTGTTGCCGCATGTGATCGCGCCGACGGTCGGCGTCAATCTCGCCGTGTACGCGCATTCCCGGCTGCAGGTCTTTGACCGGCGCTTCGAGATAATGAACAACCTCGCCATTTTCGGTGTCCGCGACTTCGGTGATCCGCATGGCAGCAGGTTGAACGCGCGCCGTCTCGTTGCTTTGGATCACGGGAAGAACCCGGCCGGTATCATGGATCTGGCCGCCGCTGGTCGGATAAAACGCTGTGCGGTCGAGAATGAGCGCCGGACGCGGGCTCTCGACTACCGAGCGCACTTCGGCGTCAAACTGGTAGAGAAAAGAATCGTGGTAGTAGAGACGGTCGGTCATTGCCGTTATTGGAATTCAGGATAGGGATGACGGCTGCGAATAGCAAGCAACGGCCCATGCCAACCAGATCACCATTCGGCGCGTTCACTCCGCTCCCTGCTCAGGGCACGCGCTCCCGCCCGCCGGTGAAAACGCAGGCGCTCGGGATGACGCCGGGCACAACGAGCGCAGCACCGACAACCCTTGGTAACTTGGCGCGATGTTTGCCCAAGGTCGATGCTATCTTAAGTCTGGCTGTCAAACGGCCGCGAGATCATGGAAGTTCTTCAACAACTTTTTCAGCAGCGTTTCGGAATTGCGCCGACTCGCGTGAAGCCGCTGCAGGGAGAACTGGGAGGGTCCGGGCGGAAAATCATCCGGCTCGCCGACGACCGGAAAAGTGCGATCGGCATCTTGTATGGTGTGCGCGAGGAAAATCTCGCTTTTCTGGCATTTTCGCGCCACTTCCGGCGGCACAACCTTCCGGTGCCTGAAATCTACGCGGAGGATCTGGATCGAGGCGCCTATCTCGAAGAAGATTTCGGCGATGTCACGCTCTTCGATTTTCTCTCGACTCATCGGACCGGAGATAACGTTGCTCCGCAGGTGGCGGAGGCGTATCGCAAAGTGGTTTCGATTTTGCCGCGCTTTCAGATCGAAGCCGCGCGCGATCTGGACTACTCGGTGTGCTATCCCCGCGGCAGCTTCGACCGGCAGTCGATCAACTGGGATCTGAATTATTTCAAGTATTATTTTCTGCGGCTGGCCGGCATTCCCTTCAGCGAGCAGGCGCTGGAAGACGACTTCGAGCGGCTGACCAATCTTCTACTGGGCGCCGACTCGCGATATTTTCTTTATCGCGATTTCCAATCCCGCAATGTCATGCTGCGCGGCAGCGATCCGTTTTTTCTGGATTATCAGGGCGGGCGCAAAGGCGCCTTGCAATATGACATCGCTTCCCTGCTCTATGACGCCAAGGCGGATCTGCCTCCGCAGCTTCGACAAGAGTTGCTTGATTTTTATATTGAGCAGGCGGGCAAGTTCGCGAAGGTCGATCGTGAGGAATTTCTCAAGCATTACTACGCGTACGTTTATGTGCGGATTCTGCAGGCGCTGGGGGCTTACGGATTTCGGGGATTCTACGAGCGCAAGGCTCATTTTCTGCAGAGCGTGCCCTACGCGCTAAAGAATTTGCGCTGGCTGCTGCACAACGTGAATTTGCCGGTTGAGTTGCCCACGCTGATGGCGGCTTTCAACAGCATGCTGGGCTCTGAAAAGCTGCAGGGGCTGGCAAAAGAAGCCGGGCAGTTGACCGTCCGGATTACAAGCTTCTCGTTTCACCGTGGCTGGCCGAAAGACGAGACGGGCAACGGCGGAGGATTTGTGTTTGACGGCCGCAGTCTGCCGAATCCCGGGCGGGAAGAACGATTCAAAGCCCTCACCGGAAAAGACACGCCAGTGATCGATTACTTGAATCAGCAGGAAAGCGTGCACCAGTTTCTGGCGAGCGTGATGTCTCTGGTGGACGCGAGCGTGGCGAATTATCGGCAACGTGGATTCAGCAGCCTGATGGTCTCATTCGGATGCACGGGCGGGCAGCATCGCTCGGTGTATTTGGCCGAGCAACTGGCGAAGCGATTGCACGGAAGGAATGGAGTGGAAGTTGTGGTGCGGCATCGGGAGTTAGAGGCGGCGGGTTCAGCACAATGAAGGCCATGGTGCTAGCTGCGGGACTGGGAACGCGTTTGCGGCCGCTGACCAACGATCGCCCGAAGGCTCTCGTCGAGGTTGGCGGTAGGACGTTGCTCGAGATTACGTTAGCGAGGCTGCGTGAGTTTGGGATTCAGGAAGTGATCGTGAACGTGCATCACTTCGCCGACATGGTGGTGGAGTATCTGAATGCAAACAAGAACTTCGGAATGCGCATCGAGATTTCGCGCGAAGAAGACCTGCTCGATACCGGCGGTGGATTGAAAAAAGCTGCGTGGTTTTTTCTGGAAAATTCAGCCGGCGGAGATGAAGCGTTTGTTCTGCACAATGTCGATGTGATCAGCACAATCGACCTGCGGAAGATGTCGGCGTTTCACAGTCAGAATCAAGCGTTGGCAACGCTGGCCGTGCAGGCGCGGGAGACTTCGCGATATCTGCTGTTTGACGAGAGCGGGCGACTGTGCGGGCGGAAGGCGGGACGAGATGGCAAGCCGGAGCTGGTGAGCGGAGCGAACGGTGGTTCTTCGATGAGCGCGCTGGCATTTTCCGGGGTGCACGTGATTTCGACGCGGATTTTCACGCTAATGACGGAAACGGGCGAGTTCTCAATCATTCCCACCTACTTGCGGCTGGCTGCGCAAGGAGAAAACATTCTTGCGTTCCGCGCCGATGAATATTACTGGCAGGATTTGGGAAGACTGGAGAATGTAGAGCGCGCGCAAACGGACTCGCGGGCGCGTTGATTGGCTGGAATCTGCGGCCCAACTGCGAGCGTCCACCAAGTACTATCGCGATTTTTTCACCATTGAACGATCCGCACCACTTCCATGGTGACGGCCTCCGGTTGGCGGGCGATACCAAAGCTACAGGTTCACGGCGAAGGTCATTCGCAGCGCAACGCGACCATGGGATCGACTTTCGCAGCGCGCCGCGCCGGAATGTAACTGGCTGCTGCAGCCACCGCAGCCAGCAGAGCCGCCGCCAGCCCGAGCGTGATCGGATCAGCCGGCTTCAATCCGAACAACAAAGAACTGGCCGTCTTCCCCAGCATGAGGGAAAGCCCAAGGCCAACGACAATGCCGGCGGCCAGCAGCACAAGGGCATCGAGCAGGATCATGCCCAGGATGCTGAGGCGTCCGGCCCCGAGGGCCATGCGGATGCCGATTTCGTTGGTTCGGCGCTGCACCATGTAAGACATCACGCCGTACAAACCGATCACCGCCAGCACGGCCGCAAGAAAGCCGAAGAAGCCGGAAAGCGTCGCCATCAGACGTTCGCGCACGAGCGTGTCGCGGATGTCAGATTCGAAAACGTGGAACCTGACGCTGATTTCCGGGTTGGCATCGACCAGTCGGCGTTTCACCGCGGAAATAGTGTCTCCCATCGGAGCTTCGGAGCGGATCATTAAAACGTCGGAATCGTCGGGATCAGGATACTGGGCGACGGGAGCGAAAGCGATCGGGACATTTTCGTCGCGAAGGTCGCTGTACTTCGTGTCCTTCACCAATCCAACAATCTGAGCGATAAATTCTGGATGATCCGGCCCCACGGGTGTGTGGAAGCTCATGCCCACGGGATTGGCTCCGTGGGCCAGAGTGCGCGCAAAGGCTTGATTGACGATGGCCACTTTCGGAGAAGTCGCCGTGTCGC
>JASICF010000421.1 GCA_030044775.1 Candidatus Sulfotelmatobacter sp.
AAGCATTGATCGCGATTCCATACACGCTGTTGGCCGCGTCGAGCATCGCTTCAGCCAGCGTCGGATGCGCGTGGATGGTCCACATTAAGTCCTCGACCGTTGCTTCGAGTTCCATGGCGGCTACGGCTTCGGCGATCAGTTCCGTCGCCTGCGGGCCGATGATGTGGACGCCCAAAATTTCGCCGTAATCGGCGTCGCTGACGATTTTGATGAAACCTTCGTGCTGGCCGACAATCGAGGCGCGCGAGTTTGCGGTGAAGGGGAACTTGCCAACCTTTACGTTGTATCCGGCTTCGCGGGCGCGAGTCTCGGTAAGGCCTACGCTGCCGATTTCGGGATGGCAGTACGTTGCGCCAGGAATGTGCTCGGGGTTGATCGGCTTGCCCGGTTTGCCAGCGATTTTTGCGACGGCGCAGATTGCTTCCATAGCTCCAACGTGCGCCAGTTGCGGCGTGCCGAGAACGATGTCGCCGACGGCGTAGATGCCCGGCTCTTCGGTCTGCATCCAGGAATCGGTCTTGATGAACTCGCGCTCCGGCTTGATCTTTGTGCGCTCGAGGCCGATGTTCTGCGTGCGCGGCTTGCGGCCGACGGCGATAAGGATTTTCTCCGCATCGGTTTTTTGCTGCTTGCCTTCAACAGTAATTGTGACGGCGACTCCGGATTTGGTTTTGTCGATTTTGTCCACTTTTGCACTTGTGTGAAAATTAATGCCGCGCTTGCGGAAGACACGTGCAAGTTCTTTCGAGACTTCTTCATCTTCTACCGGCACAAGCCGCGGCAACATTTCGATGATGGTCACCTCACAATCGAACGAACGGTAGATGGAAGCAAACTCGACGCCTACGGCTCCCGCACCGACAATGACCAATGATTTTGGAATTTCTTTCAGGCTGAGAATTTCGATGTTAGTGAGGACGCGGTCGTTGGCTTCGAGACCGGGCAACATGCGGGCTTCCGATCCGGTCGCGAGAATGATGTGTTTGGCTTTGATGTGGCTGGTTTTGTTGTCATTCACCACTTCCACGGTGAAAATGCCATTCTGCGCACCGCCGGTGAGCTTGCCAAAGCCGCGGATGGTCTCGACCTTGTTTTTCTTCATCAGGAATTCGAGGCCTTTGGCATGCTTGGCGACGATTTTCTGCTTGCGGTCTTGAATGGCGGGCCAGTTCAGCTTTCGGGCTTCAACGCCTTCGATGCCGAATTCCTTGGCTTCTTTTAGATGGTCCCAAAGTTCGGCGTTAAACAGCAGAGCCTTGGTTGGAATGCAGCCGACATGCAGGCAGGTGCCACCGAGAACGTTGTCTTTTTCGATCAGCGCGGTTTTAAGGCCCCATTGGCCGGCGCGAATGGCGGCGGTGTATCCGGCAGGGCCGCTGCCGATGATGGCGACGTCATAGGTGGTTTCGGGCAAGCTGGTGCTCCGTTTCTTGGTTAGAACCCGCTGCGGTTCTATAGATCTCCTACAGGGTGCCTATGCGCTCTAACAGTACAGATGAGGATGGGCAAAGGTTTGATTCTAGAACAGGGCTGAGCTGCGGTAAACCAGGAGGCGTAAGTGTGGTTTGTTCTGTGGCAGAGGATAGGGATCCTTCGACTGCGAAAAGCCCCGCAAGTGCGAGGCTTTTTCTTCGCTCAGGATGACACTTTCGAGGGAACGCGACCTCAGTTTCCTTCGTTGCTGGCGCGCTTCCAGTTGATGAGTTCTCCAATGGTCGAGCTGGTGCTTGAGACCGGTTGTTTGTAGGCTTCCACCTCGGAGCGTGAAGCTTCTTCGCCGACTGCTCGAATGCTGAGCCCGACTTTCTTTTCTTCCGGGCTCATCTTGATGATCTTGAAATCGTGTTCCATGCCGGGCTCGAGGTGCATGGGCTGGCCATTGCCGTCGACGGCTTCCGACTTGTGACATAGGCCTTCGACGCCCTCGGCGATCTCAACGAACGCCCCGAACGCGGCCACGCGCAGGACTTTCCCGCGAACCACGTCGCCGATGTGGTGTGCCGAAAAGAAGGTTTCCCAAACGTCGGGCTGAAGCTGCTTCACGCCGAGCGATAGCCGCCGCTTATCTGGCTCAATCGCGAGCACCACCGCCTTTACGCGATCGCCCTTCTTCAAGACTTCAGAAGGATGCTTCACGCGCTTCGTCCAACTGAGGTTGCTGACGTGAACCAAACCGTCGATGCCATCCTCGATTTCAATGAAAGCGCCGAAGTCGGTAAGGTTTCGCACACGGCCTTCGACCGTCATGCCTACGGGATACTTGTCGTGCAACGCATCCCAGGGATTCTCCGCTAATTGGCGCATGCCAAGAGAGATTCGCCGCTCGCCGGGATTCACGTTGAGCACAACGCATTCGACTTGATCGCCCACGTTCACCAGCTTCGAAGGATGCTTCATGCGTTTCGACCAGGTCATCTCGCTGACGTGAACCAGGCCTTCAATGCCCTGCTCGAGTTCGACGAACGCTCCGTAATCTGTGACGCTGATGACTCGCCCGGAAACGTGCGCGCCCACGGGATAGCGCTGATCGGCGTCCAGCCAGGGATCGGGGGTGAGCTGCTTGAAGCCGAGAGAAACACGTTGTTTTTCCTTGTCGTACTTCAGGACCTTCACCTGAATCTGATCGCCGACATTTACCAGGTCGCGCGGGTGAGTCAGCCGTCCCCATGACATATCGGTGATGTGTAACAAACCGTCGAGGCCACCCAGATCGACGAATGCGCCATATTCGGTGAGATTCTTTACGACCCCGGTGAGGACCGATCCTTCTTCCAGATGTTCGAGGGTCTTCGACCGCTTCTCGTTCTGCTCACCTTCCAACAGTTCCTTGCGCGAGACCACGATATTTCCGCGCTTCTTGTTCACCTTGATGATCGTAACTTCAAGGCTTTGACCCTTCATGGCATCGAGGTTGCGAACCGGACGCAGGTCCACCTGCGAGCCCGGAAGGAAAGCGCGAGCCCCCAGAACATCGACGGTCAAGCCGCCCTTGGTACGCTCGATCACTACCGCTTTTACGGGACTCTTTTCGTGATGCGCTTTTTCAATCTCATCCCACGCATGCAGGCGCGCCGCCTTCTGGTGCGAAAGATTGACGTAGCCCTCTTCGGTCTGTCCTTTCTCCCGCATCACGTCGATCTCATCGCCCGCCTTTACCTTGGCCTTGCCTTCGTGATCGAGAACCTCCGACAACGGCAACAGTCCTTCCGACTTCGTGCCGATATCCACGACCACATGTGTCGGAGTCAGCTTCAGAACCGTACCTTTGATCACACGGTCTTCGCCGACCGATTCTTCAGTCTCGGTGGTGAAGTTTTCCAGCGCTGCCGCGAAGTCTTCGACCGGTTTATCGTCTGCGCTGGGGGCGGAGTACGATGTTTGCCCACTGGAACCGCCTGCGGATGGAGACTGGGTTGCCTCGGAGCCGGCAATTTCGGCCGCTGTGGGCTCAATCTCGGTTGCGACGGCGGAAGTGGAAGGGGAGTCGTGGATGGTATCTTCGGACAAAGTCATGCCTCTCTGATGAACCTCGCACGTGGGTGCGGCGGATGCGGGACCTGCGCGAGCGGACTGCTGGAGTGAGTCGTTTGGTTGTGGTGGGCTCACCCTGGCGAGTGAGCTTGGACAATCCCAGCTGTCGGACGATTTACAGAAACCCGCGTCCAAAGGGAACTCTTCGACTATAGCAACGGCTCACAAACAGTGTCAAACGCCAAATTGCACTCTATTAACGTAGTGTTTCAAGCGAGCTGGCGCGCGCGAAAAGCCGAGAAAAGCGGCAGGTTTTCGCGGAAATAACTTCCTCGGTTTTTTCTGGTTCTGCTACCCTGCCGATCATGGATTATCTCTGGACTCCCTGGCGTTATGCATACGTCTCGACTGCCGAAAAATCGACAGGCTGCGTTTTCTGTGAAGCTGCGGCCTCGAACGAAGACCAGAAAAACCACATTGTGTATCGCGGCCGGCAGTGCTTCATCATTCTGAACAGGTTTCCCTACACGGCCGGTCACGTGATGATTGTGCCCTACGCCCACCTGGACGAACTATGCAAGCTGCCGACGGAAGCGGCCCATGAAATGATCGAGCTTTCGCAACGTATGGAGGGCGTCTTCCGCGATCTCTATCATCCCGATGGAGTGAATCTGGGCATGAATATTGGGAAAGCGGCCGGAGCGGGCATTGCCGGACACATTCACATGCATGTGCTGCCGCGCTGGGTCGCCGATTCGAATTTCGCGACGGTGGTTTGCGAAACGCGGGTTCTGCCCGAGACGCTCGCCGAAACCTGGAAGAAGATCAGAGAAGCTTTGCAACGTTAACCGCTGTCGCATTCACTTTCTCATCCAGCTATCGGGAAACCTGACCTGCACGGGAGCCGCAGCCGCGGTTTCTGCCTCAACCTCTAAGCCCGGGGAATTTTCGGCCGTGGTGTCGGATGCGGCCATCGAGCCGTTTGAAGGAGGCGCAGGGGCGGTTGGCGCATCGATATTGCGTTCCGCTTCCGAGTTGATTTTTGGTTTCAGAAATTTGGCGCTGTCGAGCAGCGGCCGCCCGAGGGACGAGTTGAAGCTCGTCCAGGGGCTCTCCAGATCGGCTTCACGCTCGAACTGGGCGCGCATGGCCTCCATTTTTGAGTCGAGATCGTCCAGGTAGTGCAGCATGAGCGCTTCCGGGAACATCGGCAACTTCGGAGATCCGAACTCATATTCGCCGTGATGGCTGATGATGAGGTGTTCGATGAGAGTCTTGAGTTCGGTGGGGAAATCCGGAAACAAGGCGAGCTTCGCCTGCAACATTTCCAGTTCGATGATCATGTGGCCGAGCAACTGCCCGCGCGTGGTGTAGGTGAAGGAGCGGTTATAGGTGAGCTCGTAAATCTTGCCGATGTCATGGAGAAACGCGCCGGTAAGCAGCAGGTCGCGATTGACCTGCGGGTAATTTTTCACCATCAGATCGCACGATTTAAAAAGTGAAACCACATGATCGAGCAGGCCGCCGATATAAGCGTGATGCAGTGTTTTTGCGGCGGGAGCATTGCGGTACGCGGCGGAAACCTCCGGATCCGACATGAAGGCTTGCACCAGCGCCTTAAGATGCGGGTCCTGGAACGAAGCAACAAATTCGCCCAGGGTTTGCCAGAGTGCATCGATATTTTTCGTTGTCTTAGGGAGATAATCGGCGAAGTCAATCTCCGATTCGCCCAGCTTGCGCAGTTTGTGGATGGTGAGCTGAAAGCGGTTCTTGTATTTATTGACCAGGCCTTTGATTTTGAGAAAGTCATCCTGATCGAAGGCTTCGAGCACTTCCTCCACGTTGTCCCACATCTTGGCTTCAAGCTGCCCGCTGCGGTCGCCGAGCGTCAGGGCGAGATATGGATCTCCGGTTTTCTTGGGCTTGATCTGTTTCGCAACCACAACAAAGGTCGAGGTTACGACTTTATTCTCGTGGCGAACGCAATCGCTGATGTAGAACTCTTTCATGTGACCTGAGCCGGCCTGTTTCTAGGTCGCAGATGGCATGCGGCCGGACGCACGCTTCAGGCCAGTGTAAATCAGAAACCGCACGGAGCGGGCGAAAGGTCGACCAGAGAAAAACCTCGGCCGCGAAAATTAGCGGAAATCCGATGTGGAAGCGATCACAGGATGCCGAGTTTTTTCTTCTTTTTCAGCTTCTTGGCGTCAGTGGCTTTGGCTGTCGCTACCTCGACAGGCTTGGTTTCGTTGGGGCTGGCGCCGGAGTCAACGAAACCCTGTTTTATATCGATGTATGCGTCTTCTCGCAGCTTGGTGAGATAGGTGCGGAGCGCGGGCTGCAATTCCTGATAATAGAGAGCATCCTGGATCTTCGGCTCGATGTCTTTGAGTGGAGGAATGCCCGCCATCTGGTGGTTGGTGACTTTCAAAATCACATAGCCCTGTTTGGTGCGAATGACGTCCGTGACCTCGCCGGCTTTCATAGCAAAGGTTTTATCTTCCAGTTCCTTGGCCAGGGTGCCGCGTTTGAAAACTCCGAGATCGCCTCCCTGCGCGGCCGAGGGGCCATTCGAATTTTTTTTGGCAATGTCCTCAAAACTTGCTCCAGCGCGAATCTGCTGTAGAAGGTCATTGGCCTTAGCACTGGCGCTGTCGAGGGCGGCTTGATCCGACTGCGGGTCGGGCTGGGTTTTCGCTGCGTCAGGCGCGGAACCTGTAGCGTCCTGTGAAACGGCGGGTGCCGCCGCGATCTTGGGAGTGATGAGAATTTCGCTGAGCCGGATGGATTCGGGCTGCTCCAGTTCGTTTTTGTGCTCATCGTAAAACTTCTGTTCATCTTCTTTGCCGATGCTGAGGTGAGAGCCGACCTCTTCTCCGATCACCTTCTGGGTGATGATCTGGTTGCGCATGTTTTGCTTAAAGTCCTCGTACGAAATGCCCTGCGCGGTCGCGGCTTTCTCGAGATCCTCCATGGATTCCAGTTTCATGTCTTTGCGCATCTGATCGAGGCGCTTGATGAGGTCGGTGTCTCCCGTAATCCCGAGGTCTTTGCCTTTTTCCAGCAGAAGTTGCTGATCGATGAGGTCCCGGAGCACATCTTTCTCGCGCGTGGTGTAGACTGCATCCGCGTTCGCTGGATCCTGTTGCTTGACATCATCCCGTAATTGATCCTTGCTGCGGTCGAACTCCGAGCGGGTGATGATCTCGTTGTTTACGCGCGCAATAATTTCTTCGACGACCTGTCCCGCGCAGAAAACCGGCAGACAGGCCAGGCCAACAAGAATCGCAAATAATTTTTTCATAGAGTCGCAAAGCCGCCGAGCGCGGCGAAAGTATTGCCACATTCTACTACTTCTGGCGCAGTTGTCGCCGGCGAGCAGCGCACCGTTGGATGTAATTGCGGAGGCTGCTTTTGCCTGCTTGCGGTCGACTAACTCGACCGCAACAACGCCAGCGCGGTCATATCCTCGGAAGTCAGCGGATCGCCAATGGGCTCGCCGGCCTCCCGCAGAATCGATGCGCATAATGCCTGTGCGCTTGCGGAATGATCGGCGAGCAGAAGGTCCTTGGTTCGCTGCAGGCCGAATTCGGCGCCTTGTTCGGCGCTGTTCTTAGAGGCGCATTCCACCACTCCGCGCGAAACCAGAAGAAGCGCGCCTCCCTTCTCGATACCCACGGTCGGAG
>JASICF010000422.1 GCA_030044775.1 Candidatus Sulfotelmatobacter sp.
AACCCATGATCGCACTGCCAGGATATGGGCCTTTGCTCCCGGCTTATTCTGGTTGTAAAAGCCCACCGTACAATTAGGGCGAAAATAATAGGCGTCTCCGGCTTTTGCAGGATGCCGGCCTTCAATCCCGTCCATGCCGCCGCCCGCGACCATTTCACCTTCGCCGTCGAGCACCAAATAGATCTCTTCCGCGGTCATGTGATGATGAGGAAAGTTGGTTCCTCCCGGCGCAAAATCCATCAAGAAGAAGCTGACGATAACATAGGCATCGTCGATGGCATCGCGTTTCCCGCTGCGCGGGCCGAGCAGCAATTTGTAGACAACCGACGTCGGATGCCCCTCGACCGTCTCCTCTTTGACTTCATCCAGATTGACAATTTTGGGTTTCGGCAACGGCACGCCAATTGAAACGGCTGCCGAAATCTTGAATCCCATGATCAACACGCAAAGCGCATGATCAGAGCTATTGCCGATGGAATGCTTCAGTCCAGGAGGCAGGTACGCAAAATCGTTCGTCCGCATCGCGTAGGCCTGGTCCCCGTAATGCAGTTCGGCGTTGCCCTCGAGAATGAAGTAGATTTCCTCTTCCCGATTAAAGAGGGCGTTTTCACAGTTCGCATGAGCTTCAACGGTCGCCTCGCCAAAACGGGCCACGCTCAGCATGATTCGATTCTCGGAATCGCCATCGCCAAAGATTGGTTTATAGCGGCAAGCTGACGAGGAACCGGCGGTCTCGTCGGCGAGGCTCGGCACGTAACGATGCAACCACGAGGGATCGACCTTCCAGTCCTGAGCGAGCAGAGCGGGAGAGAGCAGCAGTAGTAAAAGCAGAATCCTCAACTTTGTTTTTGACCCGCAGAGGGTAAACGTCCACTTGGCTCGGTATATCACAGAATGTACTTGACGCAAACCGAAATCTTTCGTTTTATTGAGAATCATTTCGTTTGGTGAAAACGGGGGTCGGATTTTGAAAACTGCACACGCCCTAGCCTCAACTGCTCGCGAAATCCCGAGGGGAAACATGAATTTCTGCTTCCGAGCGACCGGCTCCACGCTCCGTCTCAGCGTTATTGTTTCTGCGGTTGTATTCACTCTGCTCCCGCTTTGTACTGCGACAGCGGCGCAAGAGGACTTGCAACATCAACAGTGTCGCGTGGAACCTGCGGAGTACAAAGGTTGGCACGCTCAGGCGCTTTCCAATCACTGGCTGCAGTTGATTGTGGTCCCACAGAACGGCGGAAGGTTAATGCAGGTAACTTTCGCCGGGCATCCATATTTGTTCGTGAACCCGAAGCTTGCCGGCCAGTACCTGCCGCCCACCCCGGGCAAATGGTTCAACTACGGGGGCGACAAACTTTGGCTTCTGCCGGAAGGAAACGACGATGAACAGCATTGGGTCGGCGACTCCGATTTGCTGGATGACGGGCCATTTTCCTTTCGAAAGATTTCGGAGGGAAAACAGTGCGAAATCGAATTGACCGGACCGGCCGATCCGCAGACCGGAATTCAGTTCGTACGCACGATTCGCCTCGATGCAGATTCGCCTCGCATCCGCTTCCACGCGGTCATGAAGAACGTGACCGGGCATACATTGGAATGGTCGATGCAATCTGTCTCGCAATACAACACCGGCAATGCTCCTCCGGGCGACCCTTCAACCGGCGCGGGCTTTAACCATGATTTCTGGACATTTACGCCGGCAAATCCCGCTAGCAGTTACCTCGACCGGTACCACGTGCGCTTTGGTCCGGCGCAGAACCCCGCCGTGGGAGTGAAAGCCGACGGTTTGTTTACCGTTCATTATGTGCACATGGCAGCGGAATTGTGGCTGGATTCGACTGACGGCTGGCTGGCCGTGGTGGATGGGGCGAGCAAGTACGCCATGGTGGAGCGCTTCGAATACGATCAAAGCAAACCTTATCCCGGAAAAGCTTCCGTGATTTTTTGGACGAATGGCCCGGAAATGCGCTTGAGCAAAGACGGCGTTCCCTCGCTCAGCTCCGATGCCGACGCGACTCCAACTTATCTGGAAGCCGAGCTCAACAGCCCGATGTGCCGGCTGCACCCCGGAGAAAGTTGTGAGTTCGACACGGACTGGCTTCCTACGCGAAGCGGAAGCGAATTTCACGGTGTGAAAGATGCCGGCATTGTGCTACGGCCTTTGCAATGCGTTCTCGCGGAGAATGGCAAAGTCAGGCTCTCCGGTTCGTTCGGGGTGTTTTCTTCCGGGCATTTGGCGGCGCATTTTTACGATGAGCATGGCTCGCCGCTCGGCACGGTGCGTCTGGCGGATGTCGATCCCGCCGAACCTGTCGTGCTCGACGCTCAAGTCGTACCTCCGGGAGAACCTGCGCGAGTCTCGCTTCATGTGGAAGATGATCACGGTGTGGACTACGGTACTTTGCAGGAAGTGCTTGTCGCGGCACCCCAGGACGCCCGCTGATGAGGTCATATGCGAATGTGCTCGTGATCGTCGTGGCGATCGCGAGTCTCACAGCAGGCTCCGCGCGAGGAGACCAGGCGCCCTCTGCTGTTTCGCCCGTTACTGCCATTCCCGACGTAAGCAACCAGGATTTACTTGCCCAGCCTGTCGGCGAAAACTGGACTTCCTATAACGGCGACTACAGCGGGCAGCGTTATAGCCGTTTGCGCCTGATTGATGTGAGCAACGTCGCGAAACTCCGAGCCGCATGGGTATTTCATCCCACGAGCTCGCCCAGCCTCGAAGCGACGCCGGTCGTGGTCCACGGCATGATGTATGTGACTTCGGCGAATGATGTGTTCGCGCTCGATGCGCGAACTGGACGGACGGTCTGGCATTACCAGCGGCCGGTGAGTTCCGGACTGCTCGACGACGCGGCGGCGCATAAAAACCGAGGCGTGGCCGTGTGGCAACACTTCGTTTACACGGAGACCGACGACGCTCACCTGCTCTGCCTCGACGCCCGCTCTGGAGGGCTGGTCTGGGACGTCGAGTACGCCGAGAAAACGAAGCATTATGGGGCGACTAGCGCTCCCCTTCTCGTAAAGGGCACGGTCATTGTTGGAACTTCTGGTGGCGATTCGGGGGTGCGCGGGTTTGTGGCTGCCTACGATGCCGCGACTGGAAAAATAAAGTGGAAATTCTGGACCATCCCCGGGCCGGGTGAGGCTGGATCGTCGAGTTGGCCTGGTGATGGGTATCTCCACGGTGGAGGCACAACCTGGATGCCGGGAACCTACGATCCCGAGCTCAACACACTGTACTGGACCACCAGTAATCCCGCGCCTGATTTCGTCGGCCAGCCGCGGCCCGGCGATGACATTTATACGGATTCGGTTCTCGCGCTCAATCCCGACACCGGAGAGCTGAAATGGTACTTTCAATTCACTCCCCACGATCTTTACGATTACGATGCTACTGAGACGCCGGTACTGGTGGATGTTGAAGAGAATAGAACTTCGCGCCACCTGCTGGCGCAGGCGAATCGTAACGGTTTTTTTTACGTTCTCGATCGCGCCAGCGGAAAGTTCCTGCATGCTGCGCCATTCGTCGAGAAGCTCAATTGGGCGACGGGCGTGGATGCCAGCGGTCGACCTATTCTTTCGGGCAGAATTCCGACCCCCGACGGAACCTACATTTGTCCTGGTATCGACGGCGCCACGAATTGGTTTTCTCCGTCCTACGATCCTGACACGCAGCTCTTTTACGTAATCGCTCTTGAGAGCTGCAATCTGTTTCTGGCGAACCCCGAGCCATTTGTCAAGGGACAAACCTATTACAACACTGGCACCAAACTTCCTCCCGACGAGCACGCCCGGAAAATTTTGTTGGCGCTTTCGCTGGACAAAGGAAAGATAGCGTGGCGTTATCCGCAAGCGGGCCCGGGCGATTCATGGAGTGGAATATTGACTACCGCGGGAGGATTATTGTTTTTCGGAGACGATTCGGGATCGCTCGAAGCAGTAGAAGCGGCGAGCGGCCGTCGTCTCTGGCATTTCAATACGGGCCAGCGACTGCGCGCTTCCCCGATGACCTATGAAGTCAAC
>JASICF010000423.1 GCA_030044775.1 Candidatus Sulfotelmatobacter sp.
GCCTTGGGAGGTCCTGCCAGTTGGCGAAAAATCCCCGATTACACTCAAAATGCCCTCTATCCACGGGAGCAAAATGTGAACACGCAGTCGCGAGCGGATCGAAAACTGGAAGCAGAGGAGCGCGCGGTTATCGCTTCTCTCGCACCGAAGATTGACGCGGGGCCAGATGATGCTCCGGTAGTCGAGACTCACGCCCTCGAATCTCATTCGAACCGGCGACCCTGGCCGACGCTTCGTCTGCCGATCAGTACCTTTAATCCGTTCGACCTTACCAAAGACGGCGGGTTCCACGGGGCAGTCGAAAATTCGTTCAGCTGCAATGATCAAACTCGCGGCCAATTTGCGCTGTTATAGACAAGAACGAGTCTCGGATGGCTGACGTCACATCGGAAGAGCGCGTTCGATGTTTGCTGGGCTTGCTTGCCGCACATCCCGGGGCAAGAAGGCAGCGTTGCAATCACATTATTCAGGCCGCTAGTGAAACCTCGACAAAGATGGTCCGTCGGCTGGCATGGCTCTTTGTCCCGACGGCTATAGATCGGCCACAAAAGATCGACCAAAAATTGAAAACGAGAGACTTCGATGGAAAATCTGCGTATTTGGATCACCACGACTCTGCTGTTAACCGCCACCTCCCTCTGCCTGCGGGCGCAGGAGCATCAGTTCCCGCCCCGCGTCCACTTTAGCGGCCTAGTCAACGGCTTTACACCGATCACCACCGGTGCGAGTCCGTGGGAGCTTCGGGGGGTCTGGAGTTTAATGCTGGACAAGCAATCTTCCACAGCCACGTTCTCCGCGACTCTGACGATGGAGTTGTCCGAGTTTGGGCAGACGGTCACAACGGTGAATGCGGTCCAGCGAGCGCAGCACGCGCATCGCATCACGATGACGACCAATACCGTGGTCTATAACCCGACCGACTGCCCTCCGGCTCCGCCTCAGACCCCTCCCTATACCGCACTCATCGAGCTTACGGGAACAGCCAATATCGAGGCGAATGGAAGTCCCGCGCCCTTTGGGTCTTCGCCGTTGCAGGTATGCATCGCTGGCGGAACGAACACAGAGTTTTCGAATGTCACGCTGGTCTTTGCGGAGTCCAGTGGCGCCGCCGGCCATTTCGGGCCACAAGCAATCCACGGTGTAGGTCGAAGGGCAGAGAAGCAACACAACCAGAAGTCAGAATGGGCCAGGCAACTAATGAAAGAGTTTGCCGCAAGCGGTTCCTGAAGATGGAAGAGCGTTTCTGAGGACGCAACGGTATTTGTGGTGTTGGCTGGGCGGGGCGAAGAACCGCCAGACGTCCAGGTAAGACTCCTTGAAACGCTCTCCGTCGAACTCAACTGGGTAGCAGCATGGTGCCAGCAGAGAACCGATTGAAGAGCGGAGATTTTGATGAAGCTCTCACGAGTCAGATTGGTATGCATCGTGATCCTGCTGATTGCGCCGGATTCCAGCTGGACCCAAGAAGCCACCGCAAGAATTATAGGAACGACCTTGGATGCAAGCGGTGTACCCATTCCGAGCGTTGCGATCACAGTTACCAACACGGCTACGGGAGTGAGCCGTAAGGCAACTACCAATCACGATGGTTATTATCAGGTGCTTGCGCTGCCGATTGGTGACTATCGGGTCATAGCGCAGCACGAAGATTTTGGCACGGTCGTTAGCGACCCATACAAGCTTCTCATTGACCAGGCGTTGCGGGTTGACATTCAACTACGAGCCGGGCCAACCATAGAGGGGGCCGAAGCCGGGGCACGTTCTTCGGTGGTGGACACTGTGAACGCTACGCTAGGTCAGTCTGTCACCGGGCGCGTGCTAACCAATATGCCTTTGAACGGCCGAGAAACTCTTGATTTGGCGCTGCTCGAGCCAGGCATCACTGAAACCAATAACGACAATTCCAGCGCCGGTGATTACAGCATGGCGGGCGGCCGAACTGATTCCATCACGTATCTGCTCGATGGTGGAATGAACAACGACTTGTTGCATAACAATAATGTGCTCGATCCCAATCCCGACGCGATTGCTGAATTCCGCCTGCTGACCAGCAATTCCACGGCAGAGTACGGACGAAATGGCGGTGGGATCATTAGCGTCGTGGTCAAGTCGGGCACCAACGATCTGCACGGAACTCTGTTCGAGCTTTTCCGGAATCGAGTGCTCGACGCCAACGATTTCTTTAACATCCAACAGGGTCTTCCCCGACAAGACCTCAAACGGAATCAATATGGAGCGACGCTAGGCGGTCCGATCGTCAAGAACCGCGCGTTCTTCTTTCTTGGTTATCAGGGCCAGCGGCAGACTCTGCCGGTTGCGGATATTGATTCTCCAGTTTTCACGACGCTGCAATTACAGGGGAACTTTTCTCAATCCGCAAATGGAGGCCCGGATCCGAATGTCGCGTCATTCCTCCAGGCCAATCCCTATTTCCAGCCTAAGCCTGCTCTCGCGATCCAAGCAATCATCGATCCCAGCAGGATCAACAGCGTTGCCCAAAACTATATCAAGGCTGGTCTGATCCCGGCTTCGCCGTCCGGTTTCATTTCTGCGAACTTGGATCAGGCTACTGACGCTGATGAGCTAACGACTAAGTTCGATTTCAACCCGAATCTCAAGGACAAGATTTCGGCTACCGTAGCCTTGAATCGTGCTCCCTTTACCCTGGCTTTGCCGTTTGCCAGTGTCCCGGGATTTGGCAGCAGGGTAGTACCCGACTACTATTTCACTAATATTGCGTACACTTGCGTCGTTTCGCCTGCGCTGCTGAATGTATTCGACTTTGTGACTCACCGCAGCAGCTACGAGCGGGGCTTGCCGGTTCCGCAGCTTCCGACTTCCGCAGGCCTCGGCGTCGGCATCATTTCCGATCACCCGACGGGACCGACGAATCTGTTTTTTGATACCGGTCTAGCAATTGGATTGAGTGAAGGTGGCCCAACGCGCTTCGTCGAAAACACATTCTCCTGGACGGATGCCGTCACGTGGATTCATGGTCAACACAACTGGAAGGTGGGAGCGGGGTTCACGCCCTATCAGGAGAATATCGTCGACGACTTCATGATCAACGGCGAATTCGATTACTTCGGGCAGGGAGGGATTGGGTCGGGAAATTCCTACGCCGATTTCCTGCTCGGCATTCCGTACGACTACTTCCAGGGCGCCAAAGCCGCGTCCAATATTCGACAGAAAAACACCTACATTTTTGCAGAAGACGAATGGCATGCAAGCAAGCGTGT
>JASICF010000424.1 GCA_030044775.1 Candidatus Sulfotelmatobacter sp.
ACAAAGTCTTTGCCACGTATTTTCCTCACGGCGGACCGGCGCGTACGACCGTTGCCGTGGCTGCACTGCCGGGAAACTCGCTGGTGGAAATTAACTGCATCGCCGCGGTAGTCGGCAAGTAAAGCGGCCAGGAGAGGATTCAATGCGGCTCGATTCGAACTGGAACCGGCGCGGTTTTCTCGGCACAGTGGGCTTGATCGCTGGCGCCATGTTCGCGCCGCGCAAACTTTTTGCACTGAATCGCGCAGCAGCGGCGGTGAGTACAAAGGTGAGCGGTTTCGGCCACACCGGCAATCCCTACGAAGAGCTTGGCGTGACCACCCTGATCAACTGCGAAGGCACTATGACCACGCTCGGCGGTTCTCTTCCGCATCCCCAGCTCGAAGCCGTGATGACCATGGCTGGACGGCATTTTGTGAGCATTTCAAAGTTAGAGGTCGCGGCGGGAAATCGAATTGCACAAATGCTCAAGCTGCCCGAGGGCTACACAGCACTAGTGACTTCCGGCGCCGCGGCGGCAATTCAATCGGGGCTGGCGGGAATTCTGACCGGCGGCGACGGGAAATTAATTCGGCAACTGCCGGATCTGACCGGCATGAAGTCGGAGGTGATCATTCAGAAATCGCATCGCAACCCGTTCGATCACCAGTTGAGATCGACGGGCATCAAGCTGATTGAGATCGAAACTGCCGACGACTTGCGGGCTGCCATCAGTAACCGCACGGCCATGATGCATTTCACCAACTTCGCCAACGCCGCCGGGCAAATCAAAGTGGATGAATGGGTGAAGCTGGCCCGGCAATACAATGTGCCCTGCATGAATGACGCCGCGGCTGACACGCCACCGGTGTCGCACCTTTGGGACTATGCCAACCTGGGCTATGACCTCATCACTTTCAGCGGAGGCAAAGCCATTCGTGGCCCGCAGTGCGCCGGACTATTGATCGGCCGCAAAGAGATGGTCGCCAATGCGCTGCTGAACAATAGCCCAAATGAGGATACGATTGGCCGCAGCCAGAAAGTGGGCAAGGAGGAAATCCTTGGCATGGTAAAGGCGCTCGAACTTTTTCTGGCCGAGGATCACGACGCTCTTGCAAAAGAATGGCAGGCGCGGCTGGAATTAATTTCACGCCAAATCACAAGGGTTCCCGGAGTCAGCACTTCGTTCTTCGTCCCCGACATCGCCAATCATGTACCGCACATGCGCATCACCTGGGACGAAGCCCGTATTTCTTTGAGTGTTGAGCAAGCCTCGAAGCTTTTGCGAAGCTCGAAGCCGGCGATTGCGATCAGCGGTGAGGAGGAGCAGCCCGGACTGGCCATGAACTCGTTTATGCTGCAGCCGGGTGAAGACAAAATGGTTGCCGCGCAGCTGACGACACTTTTTCGCGAGCACGCCGTCTAGGCGAGCGGCTCATTCGCAGAAGGAACATGGCGACTACGAAACGCAGTGCGATGGGAATCAAATCGCGCCGTTCATTTTTCCGGCATGCGGAGCTTCGATCCCTTTTTCTCGAGCCACGCGTTGAATTGCTGGATCATTTGTGGCGTCCACGTGTTGTCGATTTCGCCGGGCGTGTACTTGCCCTCGCGCAGCATCATATGCCCCCACTCGTCGACCAGATGATCCATTTCCGTATCGTCAGCGACTTTCGCGGCGAGTTGTGGCGGAACAAAGGTTACGCCTTCGGGATCGCCAATCGCGATGTCCCCCGGCATCACGGTTGCGTCCCCGATGCGAAGGGGAACGTTGATTCCCGTCAGCATCACGTGTTCCAGAGCAGACGGATCGACGCCGCGCGTGTACACCTGAAACCCGTGAATCTCTTGAATGCCGGTGACATCGCGAACCGCGCCGTCGACGATCAATCCATTGTGGCTCTTGGCGTAGATGGCCGTCGAAAGATTATCTCCGACAATCGTACCGTAACGAATTTTGCCGAACAGATCGACGACCAGGACGTCGCCAGGTCTCAGGATGTCGATGATCCAGGAGTTTTCGTCTCCGATCCGGTTTTCTTTCTTTCCGTTTGCCCGAATCACCGAATCAACATCCGGCCGCTGCGGCATGAAAACTGCAGTGACCACGCGGCCGACAAGACGCTCTCCAGGATTGATGACTTTCCATCCGCCTTCGAACTGATTCTTGTAACCTGCATCCTGCAGAACGTCCCAGGCTTCGTCGGCGGTGACGTCCTTGAGTCGCGCCAGCACCGAGTCGGGGACATTCGGCCGGCCGTCCGGAAAGCGGTCGCCGTGCCAGTCCGGCGTGAATTCGATGCGTTGCTCTTTCGAAAAAAGATCGAGTTGCGCGTGGGCGGGCATCGCCAGCGGCAGTGCCAAAGAAATAACGAGCGCGACGGCCAAGGTAAATTTATTCATAACACTCCAGAAAAAAGTTCGGCAAAGAAATCTGGCTCGCTTGCGACCGTGAAAATATCACACGCAATCGCAGTCAGCAATCCTGCTTCAGGTCCGGGAAGCATGTCGCGATCAAGTTATGCAGGTCAGCGTTCTCTCGCGAGACTGGCGGGGAGTCAGCCATGAACCGCAGAACCAGCCACGTAAGGCAGTTCTTGGTGTTTTGGCTGTTCATTCTGAGCGCTGTCTCGTATCTCGATCGCGTCAACATTTCAATTGCGGGAGGCGCGCTCGCCGACGCCTATCATCTGACCGATGTACAGTTGGGCAAAGTCTTCAGCGCCATGCTGGTTGGTTATGCCATTTTTCAAACCGTGGCGGGAAGGCTTGCCGACCGCTATGGCGCGCGTCGTGTGCTGACGGCAGGCGTGATCTGGTGGGGTGTATTCACCGCGTTGACTGGTCTTGTGCCCGCGGATGTTGCCGGCGCTCTGTTGTTATTCGTGATCGTGCGGTTCCTGCTGGGCGCCGGCGAAGCAGTCATTTATCCTTCTGCCAATCAATTCATCGCCCGCTGGATTCCCGTTCGCGAGCGCGGCATTGCCAATGGTTGGATTTTTGCGGGAGTGGGTGCGGGCGCCGGCCTCACGCCTCCACTCGTTACCTACATCATGATCCACTACGGCTGGCGCTCGTCTTTTCTGGTGTGCTCCGTCATCGGCTTCGCTGTCGGAGCAGTGTGGTTTTTCACGGCTCGCGACACACCTGAGCAACACCCGAAGGTTTCTCCGGCAGAACTGGAGACGATTGAATCCGGATTGACGTTACCTTCCTTATTATCGCCGTCATCTGCAATGAAGGCTGATTCCTCGACGCGGGTCGCACCCCCGCTCGTGCCGTGGAGACGAGTCTTTCGCAGCAAAGAAATCATTGCCGTCACCGTCAGCTACTTTTGCTACGGCTATGTGGCTTGGATCTTCTTCAGTTGGTTCTATCGATACCTGGCGAAAGTTCGTGGGCTGGATCTCAAGGCCAGCGCTTTCTATTCGATGTTGCCGTTTCTTGCCATGTTGGCGGCGTGCCTCGCGGGCGGCGTAATGAACGACTGGCTCACAAAATGGAAAGGCGCCCGGCTGGGGCGATGTATTCTTGCGGCATTTGCCATTGCGCTCGCAGGTGTGTTCATCGCGCTTGGTTCGCAGGTCAAGAGCGCGCGATTGGCCAGCGTGGTGCTTGCGGGAGGAGCGGGAGCGTTGTACTTGTCGCAAAGTTCGTTCTGGTCGCTCACTGCCGACGTAGCGGGAGCTTCCTCCGGATCGGTTTCGGGCTTCATGAACACCGGCAATCAGGTTGGTGCTGCCATTACTGCGTCTCTCACGCCGTGGATCGCCGTGCGCTACGGATGGACCGCATCGTTTTTGGTCGCGGCGGCACTTTGCTTTGTGGGCGCGGCATGCTGGCTGGTCGTGAATCCGGCAAGATCGCTGATTGTAGCGGCGTCCGGTCCAACAGTCGATCCGGCCGGCGCGAACTCTGAGCAGGTTGCAACACAGATTGCCAAGTCGATTACCAAATAAGGGAAGCGGTTTTGTTCGACAGCCCTGATATGGCCAAACTCATTGCAAAACCGAAACAAGCGTGCGCATGGGACCTAGTGAGCCTGGGTGAGGTAATGTTGCGGCTCGATCCCGGGGACGGGCGCATCGCAACCACGCGCCAATTTCGTGTCTGGGAGGGCGGCGGAGAATATAACGTGGCGCGCGGATTGAAGCGCTGCTTTGGATTGGACACCGCGGTCGTGACAGCTCTTGCGGATAACCCGGTCGGCCGCCTCGTGGAAGATTTGATGTTGCAGGGTGGAGTCAACCAGAAGTATGTGCGCTGGGTTCCGTTTGATGGTGTAGGTCGCACAGTTCGTAATGGTCTCAACTTCACCGAAAGAGGATTCGGAATCCGCGCTGCGCTCGGCTGTTCGGATCGCGGCCACACGGCCATCTCTCAGATCAAGCCGGGTGAAATCGACTGGGATCAGATCTTCGCGAAAGATGGAGCGCGCTGGTTTCACACGGGAGGAATCTTCTGCGCGCTTTCCGAGTCAACTCCGCTGGTTGCGCTTGAAGCCATTACCGCGGCGAAACGCGCCGGCACTGTCGTTTCCTATGATCTGAATTATCGGCCGTCACTTTGGAAATCGATCGGGGGGAAGTCGCGAGCTCAGGAGGTCAACCGAAGCATCGCGCCGCATGTGGATCTCATGCTCGGAAACGAAGAAGATTTTACTGCTGCGCTCGGATTCGAAGTCAAAGGACTCGACGAGCAACACTCCCAACTTGATCATGGCAGCTTTCAGGAGATGATCAGCAGAGTTGTCGGGGAATTTCCCAACATTTCGGTTGTCGCAACAACATTGCGCAACGCGAAAACCGCGACGGTGAATGATTGGGGAGCGATGTGCTACCACGATGGCCGTTTCTACGAGGCGCCGGTGCGAAAAGATCTGGAAATCTACGACCGGGTCGGTGGCGGTGATTCTTTCGCTTCGGGACTGATCTACGGATTTCTTTCAGGGAAAGACCTTCAGTGGTCAATTGAATGCGGTGCGGCCCACGGCGCGTTGGCAATGACCACCCCAGGCGACACCGCGATGGCTACGCTGGCGGAAGTTTTGCAGGCGATGAAATCTCAGACAGCTCGGATTGAACGTTAGAAAATATGCACGTTGCTGCCATTACGGCTCGTCCATTACGTCCAATGTGCGCGCTTGCGAACGGCGTTACATTGCTGCTCTGTCTCGCTGTGTCCGCAAACCTGATCGCGCAGTCCGGTTCCTTGGGCACGGTCCATGTCGACGCGACTCCCGGACACGCGATCAACTCGTTCGATCCCGATAGCGCGCTGGGTAGCTCGATCGACG
>JASICF010000425.1 GCA_030044775.1 Candidatus Sulfotelmatobacter sp.
GTAACTGTGGCGGGAGATTCAGACTTTGAGTGATGAGAACTCATCTCGTGATGCGCGGCTTCGAGATCGAAATGCAGGGAATCGAGGACGGTCGTGGGCATTTCTGTGCCCCAGGTTTCCATGTCGGCTTCGGTCCAGTTACCGTTCAGCCGAATCGCGCCGGTAATATCTTCGGGAAAGGCGTGGCGGTAGTCGCCTTCGCGGATGAGAATATCTCCGATCAGACGGCCGGTGTGCATGTCAAACACGCGACGGCTGGCTTGACCGCTAGAGTTAGTCAAGCAGATTAGAACCTCGCCATCGTCGGCGAAATTTTCGCGGTAATACCAGGCTTGGGGCGCATCGATTTTTGGATGATGGCGTCGCGGCCGCTTGTGCTGCTCCGGCTCGAGCGCCTGCATCTCATTGGCGGGATTGAAATAGAGAACTCGCTGACAGGAATCGCAGACCACAGTCTGCTGCCCGGTGCGCACCTCATTGTAGGTTTGCGGGCGCAGCATGACCTGGCAAGCCATGCATTTGTGGTCGCGGACTTCCGAAATGCCGCTTCCGCGAAATTTCGAAACGCGCTCATAGTGCCGCAGCAGGTCTTCGCTTACGCCGGCCCGAAGTTGATCCCGCTTGCCGCGCCATTCTGCGAGCTGCTTTTCGTCTTCGGCGGTACGCTCGTGAGCTGCGGCTTTCTCCTTTTCAATTTCAGCCGTTTCCGCTTTCAGCTCGTTTTGGGCGGCCTTTACTTCCTTTTCGCGGGCATCTGCGTTGAGCATCAGCTCGAGAATCTTGTCTTCGGTGGCGGCGATTTCTCTTTCGGCAAACTGGATTTCATGCAGAAGCGCCTTATACTGATCGTTTGTTTTCACGTCGAGGGACTGATCGCGGTATTTGGAAATTTTACCGCGCAGGTCGGTGATCGCGGTTTCGTGCTTCCGCCTGCCTGCTTCATCGGCTTTTACTGCGGCCTGAGCTTTTTCCAGTTGTGCCTTGGTTCCGGCTAATTTCTGTTCGATCGTGGCGACGCGCTTGGGCAGTTCGGCAATTTCTTCCTGCAGGCGGCGGATTTCCTTATCCGCATCCTGCAGCCGCAGAAGATTTTCGATCTCTGGAAGCATCCGAAAGGACTCGTTCCTGATTCTATCACGCGTAAACGCAGCATTCGCCGCGTCTTTCAGTGCTCACGGGACTTGGGTACTGGTCAGTTTGGCAGGGAGGCGAGCCGAAGGCGCGATTCTAACGCGGGGACCGCCGGCATCCTTCGCCACGCAAGGAACGGTTGCTCGGAGGACGGTCAAACTGCGTCACACCCGGACTTAGCCGGTACGTCTATTTTGTTTTCGGTGTAAACTCTTTCGTTCGATTCTCTACGTGGTTCCAGGAATAGGTTGGTCGCCGACAAACTGACCTGCTCTTCGATTCTTCAATTTCTTACTTCGGGGTTCATGTGAAAAAAAAATTTTGGTTTTGCCTGATTGCGTCTGCCTTCCTCTGTTTTGCCGTGCCGCTGTGGCCGCAGTCTTCCCCGACCGAGCCTCTCACGATCGAAAAGATCTTTGCTCCCGGTGGCCTGGCGGGGCGAGGGCCGGAAGACATGGAGTGGAGTCCGGACGGCACGAAGCTCTCTTATGTTCAGCGCAACGACGAAGGCGAAGGGGGCGAATTGTGGTATGCAGACGCCGCGACAGGCGAGAAACAAGTGATGCTGAACGCGGCCAAGCTGGCACCGCTCGCACCTGACTACGACAAAATAAAAAATGAGCAGGAACGGGAACGCGTTACGCGCTATCACGTCGCCGCGTACGTCTGGGCTCCGGATTCGAAGCACCTGCTATTCGAGCCTTACGGACAGCTCTGGCTTTTTGACCTGGCAACCAGCACGGCCGTGCAGTTCACTTCTGCATCCGACCCCAGCATCGATCCTAAGTTTTCTCCCGACGGAAGCCGGGTTTCCTACGTTCGCCAGCACAATCTGTATGTACGTCCTATCTCCGGCAAGGAGGAGAAGCAACTGACGAAAGATACCGGCAATAACCTGCTCAACGGAGACATCGACTGGGTTTACGCCGAGGAGTTGTCGGTTCGCAGCAATTACTTCTGGTCGCCCGATAGCAAGGAGATCGTCTTCCTGCACATGGATGAGAGCAAGGTGCCCACCTATCCCATTGCGAACCTCATCCCGACCAGAGCCACGGTATTCGATCAGAAGTATCCCGATGTGGGCGATCCGAATCCGGTGGTAAAGCTGGGCGTAGCGGATGCCGAAAAGGGCAAAGTGCGCTGGATTTCGCTAACCAATGACGAAGATACTTACATCCCGCGCTTTGGTTGGGTCCGTGATGGAGTGATCTGGGCGGAATTGCTCAATCGCAACCAGGATGAGATGGATTTGTTTTTCATCGACGCAAAGTCGGGAAAATCAACCAAGGTTCTCACCGAGAGCACACCTGGCGCATGGATCAACGTCAACGACGATTTCAGCATATTGAAATCGGGCGATCGCTTCTTGTGGTCGAGCTGGCGCGATGGAACTACGCAGTTGTATCTCTATAGCTTCGATAAGCAGAATCCGCTCGCCACGGAGGCCAAGCTGGAAAGTCAAATTACCCGGGGTGATTTCGAAGTGCTCGGGGTGGAGGGAATCGATGAAGGCTCGGGCACAATCTTTTTCTCCTGCAACAAAGATGACCCACGTCAGCGGCAGATTTATTCGATCAAACTGGATGGAAGCGGCCTGCAGAGGATCACGCAGGATGAAGGAATGTACACCGTTCAGTTCGCCGACGACGCCAAGCACTACGAACAGATGTTTGTCAGCCCCCTGACCGCGCCTGGCATTTCGCTCTGCGCCGTAGGCGGCTCATGCAGTTCAATCTGGAAGGCGCGTGATGAAGTGGCCGAGTACGGCCTGCGTGCTCCGAAATATCTGGAGTTCAAAGCCGACGACGGCACGATTTTATACGGGCGCCTGTTGCTGCCGGAGAATCCGCCTGCCAGCGGCAAGATTCCTCTGATCATCAACGTTTACGGGGGCCCTGCGGCGCAAACGGTGCTGAAAGAATTGGAAAACCCTTTTGACGAGATTCTGTCCCGCCAGGGCTTCGCGATTTTTTCCGTCGATAATCGCGGCACGCCAGGCCGTGATCGCAAATTCCAGACCACGACTCGTCACGAGTTTGGCGCGATCGAACTGAAAGACCAATTGACGGCGCTTGATCAGCTTCTGGCCGAGTATCCGCAGCT
>JASICF010000426.1 GCA_030044775.1 Candidatus Sulfotelmatobacter sp.
TGTTAGGGCCATCGGTATTCTCAACGGCGATATGTACATTCGTGAATTCGATTGGGCTGATGCCTTTTCCTATCGCAGCCGGTGTTGCAAGCATTCTGTGATCCCGACTGTCCGTCTCGATCCTGGTTTCTACCACTTTCCGCCGAACGCCGCCATTCGCATGGAGCGTCTGCGGAAGGTCGCGATGAAGGCGGTCGGGTTGTTGTACCTGGGCCTTCAGGAATCCTCCGATCCGCGAAGCGTTACCGCTCGGGAAAATTCCGTCGAAGACCTCGACCGCATGGCGAGCGTTTATCTGGCGTCTGATATCAAAAGCGGCGTCAGTCCCGAGACCGGGGAAGGAATGCCCTGCCTGAGATTCTCTCTGCTCCCAGCCTCGGGCGCGCCACTTCGAGAACGTATCGTCCCGTGCTTGGAATTTAGCGTGATGAAAGACCGCACCGAGTACCAGATCGACCTGGGGCGCGGAAGATTCGAGTTCATAACAAGCGACCTCTATCGCGGTGGTGCAATTCCACTTGAACTGCGACGAATGCTTTCCAGTCATCATTTCGATGAGAAAGTCCGCGCCTTTGGAAAAAACACTTGGCAAAGCCTGGACGATACCGTCTGGTCGACCGATCCAACCAGCATTCAAACCATCAGCATCAACGGCACTCTATTTCAGAGAATGACGCCAGGAACCGGTTTCTCGCCGGATGCTAAATATCGTGGGGCCGACGATGGGTCGGATTTCAGCGGGGCGTTGTTGAGTTGGGAAAACAGCGGATGGAGAATTGATACCTGGAAGGGCCAGGTTTGGAGGTATCTGGGTTGTGGAGCTCACACCAGGGTGCAGTGCTATTACATGGGGCACCGCAACGTCCACGGAGATCTCATAGAAGTAAAACGCGAGCCGGAGACCGGCCATATTCAGGAGGTGACGCAAAAGACCAACCACGATTTACCCCTCGCCGTAGCTCTCGATCACACCTGGACTCCCGTATATGACGGGGACAAAATAACCGAAATTCAGGACAGTGACGGCAGTGCCGCTCGCTACCGCTATGATCCACAGGACTACCTGACCGACGCCGAAGCGGATGGGCACCGTATTCATTACGACTACGACAATGCGCAACGGATTACCGGAGTCCTCGAAGACGGCAAGTTGCTACAAATCCATTACGACCTCGAAGGGCGCCCAGAGGGCATCGACTTCCCGAATGGGGCCTCGTACAGCATCAAGTATTCACAGGATGCCATCGAAATAAGTATGCCCAATGTAAGTTATACGGTCCGTCTGTGGCCGACCTTTTTCCGGGTAGACGCGCACAAGTAACCTTGGCTGATCTTGGGTTCCTGAGGAGCGTTGGCGACAGAAATTGACTCTCGCATCGCAGGCATCTAACATGGGTGCGCATTGCGGAACAGGCGCCACTTTTGCCGACATGCCAGCGCCCCAATCTGGTTTATTGGAGCGCAATCGCGCCGCCCAGCTTAATCCATCATGATCGGCGAAACCGTCTCTCACTACCGCATCCTCGAAAAGCTCGGCGGTGGTGGCATGGGAGTGGTGTACAAAGCTGAAGACACGCGACTGCGCCGCTTCGTCGCGCTGAAGTTTCTTCCCGAAAGCGTGGCTTGTGATGCCCAGGCGTTGACCCGGTTTCAGCGCGAGGCGCAAGCCGCATCGGCGCTGAACCATCCCAATATCTGCACGATCTACGACATCGGAGAGTCTGACGGACGCGCTTACATTGTCATGGAGTTCCTGGAAGGCCTGACGCTCAAGCATGCGATCAGCAGTCATCCGATGGAGCTTGAGACTCTGCTGCGGGTTTCGCTCGACGTTACGGATGCACTGGAAGCGGCCCACGCGAAAGGTATTGTCCACCGCGACATCAAGCCAGCCAACATTTTCATGACCAGCCGAGGCCACGGAAAGATCCTTGACTTCGGACTTGCCAAAGTAGCTGCCTTGCCGGGAGACGCCACGCAGACTACGACTGGAGTGGACCAGCTAACCGACGCAGGATCGACCGTCGGAACGGTAGCCTATATGTCGCCGGAGCAGGCTCGCGGCAAGCCGCTTGATTCGCGCACCGATCTTTTTTCCTTTGGCGCGGTGCTCTATGAAATGGCTACCGGTGCGCTGCCGTTTCGAGGAGACACGACAGCGCTGCTCTTCGAATCTATTTTGCACAGAGCGCCGGTGGCTCCGGTGCGGTTGAATCCCGATCTTCCGGCCGAACTCGAGCGCATCATCAATAAGGCTCTCGAAAAAGATCGCGATCTGCGCTATCAACATGCGTCCGATATACGGTCGGACTTGAAACGGCTGAAGCGCGAAGTGGAGTCGAGCGCGACGGCCGTCGTGAAGGACGAATCCGAGCCTGCCGTGGTCACGCTGGCAGAAAAGCGCGATTCGAGCGGCCGGCAGTCGAAAGCCGCTGTTTCCGGCTCAGCCGAAGCTTTCCTGACGGCAGGCCGCAGGAAACTTCTGCTGACCGTCACCGTAGCGGTGGTTCTGGCCGCAGTCGCGGCGTTTGGCTTCTATTACACACATCGCCCCGCGCAAGCGCTCACCGAAAAAGATACGATCGTGATCGGAGACTTCGCGAATTCCACTGGCGATGCGGTTTTCGACGACGCGCTCAAGCAGGCCTTGAGCGTTTCGCTGGAGCAATCGCCATTTCTGAACGTGCTTTCCGACGATAAAGTAGCAGCCACGCTCAAGCTGATGACGCGGCCGATAAATACTCCGCTCACCCCCGAGATTGCCCGGGAGCTCTGTCAGCGCGCGAACAGCAAGGCCTACATTGCCGGCTCCATTGCCAGCCTGGGGAGTGAATATGTTGTCGGACTGAAGGCGGTCAATTGCCTCACCGGAGACACGCTTGCTCAAGAGCAAGCCACCGCTTCGGGCAAGGAAAAAGTGCTGGACGCGCTGGGACAGGCAGCTGGAAAGTTGCGCGAGCAGTTAGGCGAATCGCTGGCGTCGGTGCAGAAGTTCGAAGCGCCCCTGGCGCAAGAAACCACTCCCTCGCTGGAAGCGCTAAAGGCAGCCAGTATCGGCCGGCGAACCTTACAGGAAAAGGGAGCGGCCGCGGGTCTGCCCTTCTTTCAACGCGCCATCGATCTTGACCCCAACTTCGCCACGGCTATTGAGGGCGAGGGCATCATGTACGACAACCTTGGCCAGGCCACGCGCGGAGAGGAGTACCTGCGCAAGGCCTTCGACCTGCGCGACCGCGCCAGTGAACGGGAGAAACTGCACATTACGTCGATGTACTACATGGCGGCCACCGGAGAGATGGATAAAGCGATCGAGACCTTCAGAGAGTGGGAGGAAAATTATCCGCGAGACGACATAGCCTATACCAACCTGGGGTCGCTTTATGCGACGGAGGGCAGATGCGATCTCTCGATCGAGCAGAGCCGTCAAAGCGATCGCCTGAATCCAGATAATGTGATTACTGCAGAAAATCTGATTTCTTGTTTGATCTCCCTCGGCCGGTTCGACGAGGCGCGGCAGAATTATGAACAGGTTGTTGCCCGCAAACTCGATGACGATACGCTGCACATTGAGATGTACGGCCTTGATTTCTCTCAGCGGAATGCGAAAGACATGGCTGCCCAGGCAGTGTGGTTTGAAGGCCGTCCGGAACTGCAGCACGAGGTATTGGGATTGGAAGCGGACACCGAGGCCTATGTCGGACATCTGGCAAAAGCGCGCGAAATCACCCGCCGCGCTGTCGAAAGCGCCCTGCATTCCGATAATAAAGAGGCGGCGGCATTATGGCAGCTCGACGGCGCGTGGCGCGAAAGCCTGTTTGGCAATCCCGAGGAGTCTAAACAGCAAGCCCTCGCCGGGTTGGCCCTCGACCGCGAAAGTGCGAATGCACAGGAACTGGCCGCTTTGCTCTTGGCGCGAGAGGGAGATTCTTCGGAAGCGCGGAAGCTCATGGATGATGTAAACAAACGATATCCGCAGAGCACTCTGGTTCAATCCTATTGGCTGCCCACGATTCGTGCCCAGGTTGCATTGACGGCCAAAGACGCCCCTGCCACCCTTGCACAGCTGCAAAACGCATCCGGTCTCGACTACGGCTCGGTGACCACTAACGAAATCAACACGTGCCTGTATTCCATTTATGTTCGTGGAGAGGCTTATCTCACAGCCGGGCAGGACGGGGCTGCGGCCGAATTTCAGAAGATCATCAGCCATCCCGGCGTGGTCTGGAATTGCACGAGCGGAGCGCTGGCGTATTTAGAGCTGGGCCGCTCTTACGCTCGTGCGGGGAACACGGTACAAGCCAAAGCTGCATACCAGAATTTCCTGACTTTGTGGAAGGACGCTGATCCGGATATTCCCGTTCTCAAAGAGGCTAAAGCCGAGTTCGCCAAGCTGCAGTAGCTACCCCAAATTCCAATTGCTCCATTGCCCGATTCAGGTTAGCCTTTTAGCCATTCTGGAGGCTTGTTATGAAAGCTTTTCTGGTCGCCACGGTCTGGCTAGCCGTTTCCTCTGCCTGTTTCGCGCAGACTGCTGACAGCGATCCCGCCACCAAGGATGATGTAATCCTCTACTTTCAGACCATGCACACCAACGACATGATGCACAAGATGATGGAGGTGATGTCCGCATCCATGCAGCAGTCCATACAAGATGAACTATCGAAACAAAAGGGTCTCCCAGCGAATTTCGATGCACGTCTGAGAAAGTGGATCGCTGATGGGATGAAAAATATGCCTGTGAATGAGATGGAACAGGCGATGATTCCGTCTTATCAGAAACATTTCACCCACGGGGATATCGAGGCAATGAACGCATTCTATTCTTCACCGGTCGGGCAGAAAGTGCTGCGCGAGCTGCCGGATGTGACGCAAGAGAGCATGCAGGCGATGCGGCCGGCCCTAAACAAGTACGTCGAAGACTGGAAGCAGCGGATGATGGAAGACCTGAAGAATAGTACGACCCCGGCAAAGCCGAGCGGGGCAGCGGCGCAGAATTGATCCCGGCGGTTTCCGAAGGCTCCGCACTGAAACTGTGTTTCACGTGCTAGAATTTTACCAAGCGATTTTCCTGCGCCCAGCCAGCTTGCTACAGTGTTCTGAGAGCACATTTTGATCGAACTGGCACCATCGATTCTTTCCGCCGACTTCGCCCGCTTGGGTGAGCAGGTCCGCGCTGCATGCGAAGGGGGAGCCAGTGTCATCCATGTCGATATCATGGACGGCCATTTTGTCCCTAACCTTACAGTCGGTCCGCCGGTAGTGAAGTCGCTGCGCAAAGTTACAAAATTGCCTCTTGATTGCCATTTTATGATCGAAAACCCGGACGATTTTATTCCGGCATTCGCCGAGTCGGGTGCTGATTGGATTTCGGTTCATCAGGAGGCTTGCCGACATTTGAACCGTAGCCTGAATCTGATCAAGAGCCACGAGTGTCAAGCCGGCGTCGTGATCAACCCGGCCACGCCAGTCGATACTATTTCTGAAGTGCTCGACATTGTGGACTATGTGTTGGTAATGTCAGTCAATCCCGGTTTCGGCGCCCAGAGGTTTATTCCGGCCGTTCTGCACAAAATAAGGCAGTTAGCCCATATTCGCAGCCAGCGTGGACTAAACTATAAGATTGAAGTCGACGGTGGGGTCGCCCTCGATACGGTCGCCGATGTGGTTCGGGCGGGAGCGGAAATTCTGGTTGCGGGCAACGCTGTATTCGGCGCAGGTGATCCAAAAAGAAATGTGGAAGGCTTGCTGAAGGCAGCGACCGAAGCCGCCATGGTGAGGGTTTAGCCATTTATGCGATTGCTTTTCTATTCGAGGTTCTAATGCTACGTCGAAGTGCATTGATTACGATCCTGGCCATGCTGCTGATTCTTTCCGCGGCGTGCACGAATAAGAAGTCGGTCAACCCCCTCGCCAACGTCGGCTCCAAGCAGCCCGACAAAGTATTGTTCGACAAGGCCATGGATGCGATGCGGCACAACCGCTTCGACGTGGCTCGTATGACGTTGCAGACCTTGATTAATACGTATCCCGATTCCGAATATCTTGCCCGCGCAAAATTAGCGGTCGGCGATTCCTGGTATGCCGAAGGTGGAACCGCATCTTTGGCGCAGGCTGAGCAGGAATATCGCGACTTCGAGACTTTCTTCCCGAATATGCCGGAAGCCGCGGAAGCCCAACTTAAGATCGCAAACATCCAGTACGAGCAGATGGAAAAGGCAGATCGCGATTACACTCACGCCCAGCGTGCGGAAGAGGAATATCGCAATCTGATCATGCAATATCCGGATAATACTAAGCTCGTGAACGAAGGCAAGTTGCGCCTGCTTGAAGTGCAGGAAGTCCTGGCCGAGCGCGAGTTCGACATTGCCAAGTTCTATTACCTGCGCATGTCGTACCCGGCGTCGATTGCGCGCTTTAGATCTCTGATCGACAAGTATCCGCTCTACAGCAAGGCCGACGAGGCGCTGTTCCTGCTCGGTCAGAATTACGAAGGCCAGATCGCTCAGGTGCGCGCGCGTCCCAATTGCACCGGGTTCAACGTTCCGCGTGGCTGCGCGGTGGAAGCAGCCAAAGCCAGCATGATAGAGGTGCTTACCAAAGACGCGGCGGCGGCTTATTCACAGATCATAACCCGGTATCCGCTTATGGATCGCGAGCCCGACGCGAAGAAGCGCCTGGCAGTATTGCATCAGCCAATTCCCCGGCCTACCAAGTCGGCAGTAGCGCAGAATAAGGCCGAGGAAGAAAGCCGCCGTGATGCCGGAACCCTCGACCGGTTGATTACAGCGGTCAAGAAAGGACCAGACGTGTCCCAGGCCGCGAAGGTCGGCGATCCTACCTTGGTCGATCCCACGCCGGTTTCCGCCAATCAGTTAGCCGCCGAGAGTATGCGGGAGGCGCTGGGGCTTTCAACAAACAACGGCAAAGGCGAGAAAACCCTGACCGTGGAATCGGCGACGAATGGCGTTCCTGGAGCGAATGAGCCAGCGCCTCGGTCCGATCAGCCGGCTCCGGCTGCTACCAATGCGAACCCCTTCGCCCAGCCGACAACGGCATCCGATCCCAACGAACTGCAGCCCACAGCCCCTGCGGCAACTTCGGCCGCGCTGCCGTCATCGGCGGATCCAAATTCATTGCAACCAAACGTTGCGTCTCAAACCGCTCAAGCGGAACCAGTTGTTCCACCGCCCGTGCAGATCAACGAAATTCAACAAGAAGCCTCGTCTTCTTCCGGCGGGCAGGCTGCTGCGAGTGCAAGCTCCAGCTCCGCCTTTGCCAGCGACAAAGATATCTCCAGCAGCAAGAAGAAGAAAAAGAAGGGAATAAAGAAGCTTTTCATCCTCTAGGTCGTCCGTCTTTCGCTTTTGACGGTCCCCCAGTGCCGGCTCGACCTTCACGGAGTGAACTGCCCCATGGACGTGCTCTCTCGTCTCCCTTTTCCACCCCACTAGGTGCTGAACGGCGGTAACCTGTTACCTACCCTTGGATCATTGACTTACGTTCTTCGGCAGGTTACCTTCGCGGTATCTCCCCTCATAAAGAGGATTTCCTTGGCCCGGAAGATACTGCTCGCCGACGACAGCGTGACCGCCCAGAACATGGGGCGCAAAATCCTTGCCGATGCGGGCTACGAAGTGATTGCTGTCAATAACGGTTCGGCAGCTCTGAAGAAGATCGCCGAGATCAAGCCCGACCTTGCGGTGCTGGATGTTTACATGCCGGGCTACAGCGGCCTCGAAGTGTGCCAACGCCTCAAGGAATCGCACGATACTGCGAGAATTCCCGTACTGCTTACCGTCGGCAAGTTGGAGCCATTCAAACCGGAAGAGGCCCAGCGGGTACGGGCGGAAGGGTTCATTGTCAAGCCGTTTGAAGCCAGCGAACTGTTGAGTGCGCTGTCGAAGCTGGAAGATAAAGTCGTGCCGCGATCCGAGCCTTCCCGTCCCGGCCGCTTTGCCCGGGCGATTGCCGCCGTAGAGGAGTCCGGACGAGGACGCGGCGAAGACAGCGGTTGGAAGAGCCGGATCAGTTTTCCCCATCAAAAGACCGAGGCAGAAGAGGCCGCGGAAAAATCTGAAGAGCAGGTTTCTAGTTATAACCCTGTGAACCGCGATCTCCGCACCATGGTTGAGACGCCGGAAGAGAGAACGCAGGAAAGAGCCCGCGAGCAAGAAGAGACCCGCAAGCCGGAATCGCCCGGACGCGAAGCGGAGAAAGTGGATGTCGCCGCTTTGGCTCCATCCAGTGTGCCCGTATCCCTGTTGCCGCAAGATGTGACTCAGGAAGAACTGGGAGCGATTGCGGCTGCTGCGGCTCAAATCCAGGCGGCAAAAGCCGCGGCTGAAGAAGACGAGCGATCGCCTGAAGCCGTACGCTCGACTACTTCCGAGCCAGCACTGCCCACAGTAAACTTTGAACCCTCGATGCGCGAAATTGATCTCGAGGCCGCGGCTCCGCCGGTTATGCAAGCGCCGCGGAGCGAAAACAAATCTGCTGAGGCAGGCTCGCTGAATTCAGACTCGCGCGAACCCGGTTCGCATGAAACAAACGATGCTCAGGACGAGCCGGTCACCATGGCAGCTACAGCAGACTCTGTTGCAGGCTCGCGAGGGGAATCCCGTTGGACGGCGGTTGCGGTCGCTCTCGAAGGAGATGAGACCGGACTCTCGCTCGATCATGAGATGGAGAAGGCGAATGCGGCATTGCAGCCAAAAAGTGGTGAGGCGTCGCCTACCGCCGCGGCCGAAATGCCATCGACTTCGACGCAGGTTTGTGCAGAAGCAACCCCTCACCAAGCCGATCAGGAATCCGTTTCCGCGCCAGAAGCTGCGTCACTTGTTCCTGCGGCGCCCGGGGAGACGGCTGTTTCTGCGGCGCTAGAAAAGGCTTCGTTTTCGACCGCGCAAACTGATTCGCTAGTGGCGGCAGCCACAGTCGCCTCTGTTTCGGGTGACGGCACACCTGATTCCGTTGAGCCGCAAACCGCTTTCACGGAGCCGCCTGAGACGGTTGGCAGCGTGCCTGCGCCAGATGCTTCGGCATCGCAAGCCGCAGCTGGGTCGCAAGCAGCAGATGAAATTACGGCATCGGCCCCAACCACAAGCGACGTGCATTCGGCCAATGGCGAGCATTTCGCTCCAGCTCCGGACGCAGAGAGTGTGCCCGCTTACTCCGGGCCAGTGCCGGAAATGCAAACCGACGCCGTTCCCGAGACGATGGAATCTACCGGCTATCGCGCCTTTCACTCAGCTGAAGCAAAACCCGAAGCCGAACAAGC
>JASICF010000046.1 GCA_030044775.1 Candidatus Sulfotelmatobacter sp.
GATCTCGCCGCCTTGCTCTATACCTCCGGCACTACGGCCGATCCCAAGGGTGTCATGCTCACCCACGCCAACCTTCTCGCCGAAGTACAAGCCGTGTTCAATTGGGTCGACCTCGGCCCCTCCGACGCTCTGCTCGGCGTCCTGCCCATGTTCCACGTTCTCGCGCTCATGGCCAACTTGATGTTGCCTCTGGTGAAAGGCGCGCGAGTCTGCTATCTCGAAACTCTCAACACAACACAATTACTGCGAGCGTTGCAGGAACGCAACATCACCGCGTTTGCCGTAGTGCCGCAGTTTTTTTATTTGATTCACCAGCGAATCTTCGAGGAAGTCGCGAAGCGAGGTACGGTCGCGCAAACGCTTCTGCGCGCGCTCATGAACCTGAACCGCGTCCTCCGCAAAGTTGGCCTGAACGCCGGCTCGGTTTTCTTTCGCAACGTTCACGCGATCTTCGGCACGAAAATGCGCTATCTCGTCACCGGAGGATCGCGTTTCGATCCCACCATCGCCAACGATTTATATGCCATGGGGATCGATATCTTGCAGGCGTATGGCCTCACGGAAACCACGGCGGCTGTGTTCGCGAATTCGCCATCCAGCAACGTGATCGGCTCGGTCGGCAAAGCGATGAAAGGAGTCGAAGCCAGAATTGTCGATGCATCCACGCCCGACTCGGGGTCGCAGGACGATTCTGCTGCCGGCGAAATCGTCTTGCGCGGCGGCGTGATTATGAAAGGCTACTGGAACCGTTCCGATGCAACCGCCGCAGTTCTTCGCAACGGGTGGTTCTACACCGGTGATCTCGGATACTTCGACTCTCAAGGCAATCTGTTTCTCACTGGGCGCAGGAAAGAAGTCATCGTCCTCAGCAACGGGAAAAATATTTACCCCGAGGAAGTGGAAGCGCACTATCTGAAGTCGCCTTACATTAAGGAACTCGCCGTCATCGGTATCGAAGGCAAGCCCGGCGAAGGCGATCGCCTGCATGCGGTGATCGTGCCCAACTTCGATGTGCTTCGCCAAAAGAAAATCGTCAACGCGAAGGAAGTCATCCGCTTCGATATTGAAAGCCTTTCCCAGCAGATCGCTTCCACCAAGCGAATCGGCAGTTATGAGATCTGGCAGGAAGATTTGCCCCGAACCACCACACGGAAAATTAAACGCTTTGAAGTAGAAAAACGCGTGAAAGCCACCGCGCATAACGCGGCCGATGATTCCGGTTTTCCGGGCGAGCGTCCTCTTACCGCTGACGAAACCTCCTGGCTCGATCGTCCCGATGTACAACGAGCCCTCAACGTAATCGCCGCGGAAACAGGCAAGCCGCCCTCATCCTTGCGTCCGTCTTACAACCTCGAACTCGATCTCGGCCTCGATTCGATGCAGCGCATCGAACTCCTCAGCCAAATCGAGCAACAGTTCGGCGGCGATGTCTCCGAGTCGCAACTCGCGGAAATCTATACCATTCGCGACTTAGTCGACGCCATTCTGCAAAGCGCCTCGACCGGAGCAAACCCCGCCACGACCGCGACTTTTGCCGGGTGGAAAGCCGTATTTGCCGACCCAGCCGATCCCAGCGAAGTCGACCCGCTCGCTCGGCCGCATCAGCTGTACGGCACATTCTGGTATTTGGTTTCGCGCCTGATTCAGATGATCACGCTCGACCGTTTTCGTTTGCGCGTAACCGGCATAGAGAAGCTGCCCCAAACCGGAGCGTACATTCTTTGCTCCAACCATCAGAGTTACCTCGATCCTATAGTTCTCGCCAGCGTTCTCCCTCCGCCCATCTTCAAGAAAGTTTTTGTTGTCGGTACAAGCGAGATTTTCGGCGGACGATTCATGCGCCGCTTGGCTGGCAGCTTGCGTTTGGTCGTCGTCGATCCCGACGCAAATCTGGTACCGGCCATGCGTGCCTCGGCCTTCGGCTTGCGCCATGACCGGCCGCTCATTCTCTATCCGGAGGGCGAGCGTTCGATTGATGGCACACCCAAAGTTTTCAAGAAAGGTGCTGCCATTTTATCGATAAACATGCAGGTTCCCATTGTTCCCATCGCGATAGAAGGATTCTACGAAGCGTGGCCCCGCAACCAATCCTTTCAGGGATTCAAGCCGCTGAAGATAATGTTCGGAGATCCCATCATCCCTCCTCCGGAAAACCAAGCTTCGGAAGCGACGTATGAAAAACTAACGGCGGAGTTAAAGGCGCGGGTGGTCGCGATGTGGCAAGCGCTGCGAGCGGACAATCAGCGAACGGGCTTCCGACGCAAAGCAGATCGCAGCGCGCACTGAACTATTTCGCCCTTGGGTGCGTCTGGTCGTAAACCTGCAGCACATGCTTCATTGAGAGCTGGGTATATCGCTGTGTTGTCGCCAAGCGCTCGTGGCCGAGCAACTCCTGGATCGCGCGCAAATCAGCCCCTTCCTCAAGCATGTGGGTCCCGAACGCATGCCGCAGCGTATGCGGATGCACATCCGGAGACAGTCCTTTGGAAACCGCGATCCTCTTGATGATGCGGCCCACACTGCGAGTCGTCAGCCTTCCTCCGCGCCGGTTAATGAGCAACCCCGCCGAGTTTTTTCTGAGCGTGCCCAGAATTTTCAGCCGCTCCGGCAGATACGCCGCCAGCGCAGTTTTTACCGACTCGCCAAACGGCACAAAACGCTCTTTTTTCCCCTTGCCGCGAATCAGAATCGCCTCCGCGCTCATGCGAATGTCGTCGAGGTTGATTCCGGTTAGCTCCGAATTTCGAATCCCGCATCCGTAGAGCAGTTCGAACATCAGCCGGTCGCGTGCAGGAAACGCTGCGACCTCCGGCATTTCTCCATCGATCACCGCATTCATTTCCTCGATTGTTGGCACGCGCGGCAATTTCTTGGGCAGCTTCGGCGTCGCCACGAGCTTCGCCGGATTTTGCTCCACGACTCCTTCCCGCGCCAGCCAGCGATACAGCGACCGCACCGCTGCCAATGCTCTTGCCACAGAAGTCTTGCTCAAACCCTTCTCATAAAGCTGCGAGAGAAATCCACGCACGACAATGTGATCAATCTGCTTCCACCCGCGTGAGTCCGCGTAATCGGAAAACAGTGCCAGATCGCCACTGTACGCCTTGATCGTGTGGGGCGAAGCGTTTCGCTCGCGCAAATGGCGCAGGAAATCCTTCACTGCTTTCGCGACGACTGTGTCCGGTTTCATCTCGCCCTCGCCCGCGGATGATGTTTCTGGTAAACGGTGCGTAATCGGTCCAGCGCAAGATGCGTATAGACTTGCGTCGTTGAAATATCGGCATGGCCAAGAATCGTCTGCACGGTGCGCAGATCCGCGCCGTTCTCCACCATGTGCGTCGCGCATGAATGCCGCAGCATATGCGGAGACGCCTTGCGCCCCGAAGCCGCTGACGCTGCCCGCACCATCTGCCACACCCGCTGGCGCGTGAGCTTGCGTCCGCCGCGAGCAACAAAGAGCAGAGGTGAACCTGCGGCAGGCGATAGCCCAACATTCTTAGGTGGCTCGGTGAGAAACGGGCGCGATTCTTCCAGATATTCCGTAAGCGCCGCTTGCGCCGATTTTCCCAGCGGCACAACCCGTTCCTTATCGCCTTTGCCGCGGACCAGCATGTAGCTGGCGCTGATTTTCA
>JASICF010000427.1 GCA_030044775.1 Candidatus Sulfotelmatobacter sp.
TGAATGCGAATCCGTACGCGTACCTGGACGATGCGCCCCTCGAAGAACGCCGCGCGCGGGCCGTGCAGATGCGGCGAACGTTGCCGGAATCGGTATTGGAAGAAGTCGGAGGATTGGACCAAGCCGCGATTGATCAGGTGCGACGTGAGGCGTGGCCAGATGTGCGCGATGCTGACGAGTTACACGATGTGTTGCACACTCTTGTGGCGCTGCCTGCAGAGTTCCACCATTTGTGGGGACAGCCGCCCTCGGCTGTCCGGTTCAGCGAAGCTGAACAGCTTCCAAACGAGCCGTCTGCTTACTTCTCCAATGAAAACTTTGGTCGAGCTTCGCTCTACAAAACAAGCGAGGACGGCTGTCCCCACGCGAGCAGCGCTCATTGGAGCGCTTATTTCGAAAAGCTGATAAGCGAGGGGCGGGCGACATTCGCGGTCGCAAGCGGTAAGAGATTCTGGGTTGCAGCCGAACGAGCGAAAACATTTTTCGCGTTGTTTCCGGACGCGCAATTTGAGCCGGAGTTGGCCGAAGTGGAAGTCGCTGTGCCTTCCCGCGACGACGCTTTGTTGACGCTGGTCACGGGATGGATGTCGCACTCAGGGCCGACAACGGCGACAGAATTGAGCGGAATTCTAGGACTTTCCGCCGATGAGATCACTGGCGCTCTGCTGCGGATGGAAGCGAGCGGAACCGTCTTGCGGGGAAAGTTCGGCGGAAATGCTGCCGAGCTGCGCTCGGCCGGACAGCCGGGGGCGGCTGTCCCCACGCAAACTGTCACCACAAGAGAACCGGAGGTTGAATGGTGTGAGCGGCGGTTGCTGGCGCGGATCCACCGGCTGACGGTCGCATCGCTGCGCAAGCAGATTGAGCCGGTGACGAAGGCGCAGTTTATGGAGTGGCTGCTGCAGTGGCAGCATGTCGCGCCAGGGACGCAAGTCATCGGGGAGCGCGGCACGCTGGAAGTTCTGCGGCAACTGCAGGGATTTGAAATTCCAGCAAACGCGTGGGAGCGGCAGATACTAGCGCGTCGGGTGACGGATTACGATCCGACGTGGCTCGATCAGCTTTGCCTCATAGGGACGGTCGGATGGGGAAGGTTGTCCCCGCATCCGGCGACGCTGGATACGGCTCAACCGAAAAATGGCGATGAGGCGAGCGCGCCTGCGAGACAGCGGCGAGTGATTCCGACGAGTGTGGCTCCGATAACATTTTTTGTTCGCGAGGATGCCGAGTGGATGATGCCACGACATCCCCGCCCTTCGGCGTCGCTGAAGGCAGGCATGGGGCAACCGGCTGAGGCAGAGAATGCCGGCCTGAGCCACGGCGCGCAACCTGTGCTCAACTTTTTGCGCCAGCGCGGGGCATCGTTTTTTGCCGATATCGTACGCGGTACGGGAAAGTTGAAAGCGGAGATCGAGACTGCACTGTGGGAGTTGGTGGCTGCGGGATTAGTCACTGCCGACGGATTCGACAACCTGCGATCACTGATCGATCCCAAGCGGCGTGCGGGGCAGGGAAGCGGGCGCATTGCGCGGCCCCGGCACAGCGCGGGGCGCTGGGCCTTGCTGCATCCAGATGAGGTGGTCGAACGGCCACGCGCACTCGAGTCGGCGTGCTGGATGCTGCTGCGACGCTATGGAATTGTGATCCGCGATTTGCTGGTGCGTGAATCGAATCTGCCGCCGTGGCGCGAATTGCTCATGGCATTTCGCCGTCTGGAAGATCGCGGCGAGATTCGTGGAGGACGTTTCGTCGATGGATTCGTGGGTGAACAATTCGCTTTGCCGGTTGCGGTGGAGTCCGTGCGGGCGATGCGGAAGCTCGATCCAGCCCAGGGAACAATCACGATTTCCGCCGCCGATCCTTTGAATCTTGTGGGGATCCTCGTGCCAGGCGAGCGTGTTCCGGCGATTTCGGGGAACAGCGTGACTTACCGGGACGGCGCCGCGGTTTCTCTACTCGCCGTGACGCCGCCGATTGCGGCGGCGGGTTGAAGAAAAAAATCAGGAACTCGATGAGGGGGCCCTTCGAGTCCCTGATTACGCAGGGCCAGGCAAGAACAGATAACTAAAAGCGCTTCCCCCATCGCTTTTTGCCAAAGGCGCGGCGCGCTCACGATATTGCACGCCATTTGCCATAGAGAAAGGCCGAGTCGGCGAATCGCAAAGTCGGCCAAATCACTCGAAACAAGACATTTTAGTGTGCATGCGAGGAACGAATTCTGGCTGACTGCCGACGAGAACCACTATCCGAATGGATAGCGTCTATCTGTTCGGATATCGGAACGAATCCGTTTCAGGCATGAATTTGTGCCAAAAATGTGATAAGAAAGGCGCGACGGAGGAAGCTTGCGCCCTCGACTCCTGGTGCTTTCCGGGCCCCTGAAAGACTCCACTATCCCTCTGTCCGAAGCGGAAGTCACGGTTGGGCGGGAGGCTTCGAACGGAATTGCGGTTTCCGACCCTTCCGTTTCAAGAAAACATTGCCATATCGCCGCGCAGGACGGACGATTTCTGGTCCGCGACCTGGAGAGCCGCAACGGTACTTTGATCAACGGGACTCCGGTTGAGCAGCATTGGCTGGAGCACGGAGACACCATTTCGGCCGGAGATTCTTCTTTTCTTTTTCTGCTCGAGGATCACGAGCTTCCGCCGGGCACAGGGCTCGTGGAATTTGAGGAGTCGAGCCTAACTGCGGAAACCACCATTATCCACCCGAAAGACGTGGTCTATTTGCAGCCGGAAAGATTGCTGCGCGAGTTGCCGGCGACCTCAAACGTGGCGCGAAATCTGAATGCGCTGCTCAAGATCAGCCGTATCGTGCACGCCATTCGCGATCTGAACGACCTGCAGGCGCAGTTGCTGGATCTGATTTTTGAGGTGGCTCCCGCGGGACGGGGCGCGATCCTGTTGGCTGACAGCGATGGCCGGGAATTCAATTCGTTTTTTGCCCGTATGCGACAAACGGCGAAGACACCGCTCGTGAAGGTTAGCAGAACGGTGGCGCGCCAGGTGCTGGAACAAGGGATCGCCATCCTCGCCAGCGACGTGCTGGCCAGCGATAACCTGCGGCAAGTCGAAAGTCTGGCAGCGTCGGATGTCCGCTCCCTGCTGTGTGTCCCGCTGACGGTATTCCAGCGCACGATTGGGTGCATTTATCTCGACAACGACGCGGTGGGAATTCGCCTGAATGAAGAACACCTGCAACTAGTCACGGCTATCGCGGGTATTTCTGCGGTCGCGCTTGATAATTCCCGGCGGCTGCAGTGGCTGGAGGAGGAGAACGAGCGGCTGATCGTCGAGATCACGCAAGAGCGCAGCTTGGTAGGCGAAGGCCCGCGCATGAAGGAGATTTACCAGTTCCTCAAGAGGGTAGCACCGACAGATGGCACAGTGCTGATCGAGGGCGAGAGCGGCACCGGCAAAGAGCTGGCGGCGCGTGCGATTCACAGAAACAGTCCGCGGGCGAGCAAGCCTTTTATAGCGATCAATTGCGCAGCGATTCCCGAGTCGCTGCTGGAGAGCGATTTGTTCGGACACGAACGCGGGGCGTTTACCGGGGCGGGGTCTCTGAAAAAAGGCCGGTTCGAAGTTGCCGGTGGAGGGGTCGTGTTTCTCGACGAAATCGGTGAGCTGGCGCCGACGCTTCAGGTGAAACTGCTGCGCGTACTGCAGGAGCGCGAGTTTGAGCGCGTTGGAGGAACGCATCCAATCAAGGTCGATATCCGGCTGGTAGCAGCTACCAACCGCAATCTCGAGCAAGCCGTGCGTAGCGGGAAATTCCGCCAGGATCTGTATTACCGCCTGGCCGTGCTGAAGATGACGATGCCGGCGCTGCGCGACCGCCGGGAAGACATTCCTATGCTGGTGAGGCATTTTGTGCAGAAACATGCGAAGCGGTGCAAAGTGAACCCGCGCCCCGTTTCCCGCGAAGCATTGGCCTGCATGGTGAACTACGATTGGCCGGGGAATGTGCGAGAACTGGAAAACGCAATTGAACGGGCGCTCGTGCTTGGGTCTTCGGAGATGATCCTGCCGGAGGATCTGCCGGAATCGCTGCTGGAGCGTACGCCGCCGGAGATGACGGTGGCGAGGTACCACATCGCGCTGAAGGAATTGAAGAAGCAATTGATCCTGAATGCCATCGAACAGACCCACGGGAGCTATGCCGACGCGGCGCGTATTCTGGGGGTGCATCCTAATTATCTGCACCGCCTGATTCGCAACCTGGACTTGAAAGAAAGTTTGAAAGAAGCGTTGCGCAATATTCCTCCGCGCAATGTTACTGGAATATCGGGCGGGAACGCGTGAGCGGGGCTCGCGATTCGGCCGTTGGAATTGGCGTTCAGCAGCCAGCCTAAGTGAGTATCCGAGCCCTCGGCGTTTCTTCTAGGGCAGCTTCATCTTCATCAGTTGCGAAGGATCCAAATAGGTTCCCTGCCAGCGCACCGCGACATGCAGGTGTGGACCGGTGGCGCGGCCGGTTCCTCCGCTGAGCCCGATTTCTTGGCCGCGTTTTACTCGCTCCCCTTCTTTGACTTTGAACTCGGAAAGGTGAAGATACAACGTAAGCAAGCCTTGGCCGTGGTCGATGACCACAAAATTGCCTTCAAAATAAAGGGGCCGAGCGAGGAGCACGGCGCCATCGTTCATCGCTTCGACCGGCGTGCCGCTTGGAACTCGAAAATCCAGGCCCAGGTGCGGGCTTGAAGTCTTGCCATTGAAGATGCGCTCGGAACCAAATACGTCCGAGACGGCAGCTTCGGCCGGAGCCGTGAATTGTCCATCCCACTCGCGGCCGGGAGTCACTCGGCTCAAATACTCTTTCTTGATTTCCTGGCCTTCTTCAATCTGTTTCACCTGCTCGGGGGTGGGTTCGGTGAACTTGCTGTCAACGCTGAGATTGGCCTTGATCTTTGGATAGTTACCGCGGGCAACAACGAATTTGCGGGAGAAGGATACGTTTGTCTCTGGCGGTTTCCCGTTGAGTCGTTCGCCGCTCAACTCGAGCGCATAAGAGCCGGGAGATGTTTCAAGGCTGATACCGGCGAGCGCAAACCAGGTGTTTTTTTTTGGATTGAAAGTGAAAGGGAATTCGTGACCCAGCCACGATCCGTTGAGTGACTGCAGGCGCGAGGGCGCCCTCACCTGAAATAGTACCGGGCTGCCATTGACCAGCGGTGACGGTTGAGCATGAACGGTCCATCCCGCCGCGGATGCGCGGGGAATCGCGATGGTTGAGAGAATGCAAGAAAGGACTACGATAGCAACTCGATTGCGAGAGACAGGCGGTTGCCGAAGGCTCACGCTGTTAGCCTAACATCTGCGCGGGTTCGCGCGTGCGGTGGATTTCACGACTTCGGCTAACAGCAGTTGCTATAATCGACTTCGGTGGTGGGAATAGCTCAACTGGCAGAGCACCGGACTGTGGCTCCGACGGTTGCGGGTTCGATTCCCGTTTCCCACCCCAGACCCTCCCTCGCTCGCTGTCCTGCACCGGACTCTTCGTTGCGGAACGGATTCTGAAATTGCGGTAGAATGAGCGCTCGAATAAGAAGATGAGGCGAATTCTCCATCCACGTTTTTTACCGCAGCGGTTGGGGCCGCTGGAATTGCGCATGCTCGACGGCTTGTGGGCGAAGGGAAGTGCCACGGTTCGTGAGTT
>JASICF010000428.1 GCA_030044775.1 Candidatus Sulfotelmatobacter sp.
GGGAGAATCTCGCTTTGCGGGAGCGGTTTTTGGCCGAGGACCTCAAATTTGAGCTGTCAATCCTGGCAACCGTCCAGGGTTTTTACCAGAAGCTGATGCGCGACTCGCTCGGCGGCGATGTGCCAATTCCGAGCGGGCTGGATGAGGCCTCGCTTCGCCAATCGGATGAAGGTCTTCCCGAAACTCTTTCCCGCATGTATCGCTGGTTGCACGTACTGGATATGGCGATTACTCCGGCGATGCTGCGACAAGCTCTGACGCCCGACACCGACTCGGAGGTCGCCGAAGCCTTGCTGCGATATTTTGTGCGCCGCCGCGAGTCGAGCGATATCAACCGCGATAAAACCGACCTGATTGTCACTTTTCTTTACCGCCACCCGCGGGTTTCCGGCCAGTGGGAGCAGCATGGATATGGCCTGGACGGTGCGCTGCCGCTTTCGCCATTCGAAATCGCCCTCATCGAAATCCTCGCCGATACCGATGTTCCTCAGCTTCCGGAAGAACATGTGCAACTACTGCGTAATTTCGACCCCCTGCGGGAAGAAATCGCCCGCTATCGCGACTTCAATGCGCTGATGGATTCCGGAATCGTTTCGCGGGTTCGTGAAATCAAGCGCTGGCTGGATTCTTCCTTTTATCACCCTGGCGTGCTGGCAACGGTCGCGGCTCACAACGCCGCGTTCGGCGAGCGTTTCGACCAGCTCTTTTCCAAGGCCCTGGGAGAGATCAAACAATTCGCACAGGCCCTCGAAGAGATGGGCGGCAGCATTCTAAGTACGGTCGATGGCGTGGAAGTCACCGTCGAACATGTGGCCGCGATCGAACAGAACGAGATGCTGAAGGCCGACTACGGCAATGCGCTCGAGAAATTTCGGCGGGTTTCGCGGCTGAAGAAAGAATTGGACCGCCGTCCGCCCATCCGCAAGTCGTTGTTGGCGCCGGCCGTGGGTAGCGCACTTCCGTCTTCGAGCCGGTCGACGGCTGCGGCAAAACCAGCGCGTATTGCTGCCAAAGCCCCGGTCGCGACTCAGAAGTTTCAGCCGCCGGTGATCACGGCGCAACAAATCTCGGGCGAAGAGGGAAAACTGCGCCGCGTCGAGGAATCGATTCGTGTTTTTGTTCGCGTCGCCGACCCCAAGTACCGCCAGATCGTCCCCATGCGCTTTTTCAATCTCATGCTGAGCCCGGAGGAAGCCGACGCGTATAGTGCCACCTTCCTCGAGGAAAAAAGCCTGCGCGCCGATGTCGCGCGCTCCCTGATTCGCTCCGTCTCCTGTATCGCCCGCATCAACACCGAACTGGAAGAACTTAAGCGCAGCCAGAGCATGTCATCGCTGTGGAAGCTTCATGCTGATGCACTCGTCGTCTTGCTCGACATCGCCAGCACGATCACCGAGGAAGCGGGAAGCGTCGCGAAAGCCGCCGAAAAAGGTAACATCGCCTCCGCCACGGCGATTCACGAAACTGTCAAGAAATTGCGCAGCCGATCGGATGTAGCCGTGAAGACCTTGGCGCATACTGGGTAGCCAAGCCGGTCATTTACCCGGCCCCCGAACAGAAAAGACGGGCGATATGCCCGTCCTTTTGACTGCGGCCTGCGGCCTCCAAAGGCGCAAAGACTTAGTTGATGTCGAACTGCTCCTGGTGGAGCGCCGGATCGCTCTTCACAATAATTGTCCGCTTGGTGAGTTCTTCCATTTCATTGAGCAAGCGTCCATTGTTGCCCTTTAATTCTTTCGCGACGTCGGGGTTCACGCGCAGCATTACATCTTCATGCTCAAGATGCTTTGAAATCTTGCGCATCTCCACGTAAATCTCATTGCAGACCGTGGTTACCGATTTCACGTACCCGGTGGACTGGCAATAAGGGCAGGGCGCGCCGATGGTGCGCTCCAGCGATTGTTTTACGCGCTTGCGCGTAATCGCGACCAGGCCAAAATCGTTGAATTGCAGCACTTTTGACGGCGCGCGATCGTGTCCCAATTCTTCTTCGAGCGCCTGCATCACGCGCTGCCGGTTGCGGCGCTCATCCATATCGATGAAGTCGATGACGATGATGCCGCCCAGGTCCCGCAGGCGCACCTGGCGCACAATTTCGTTGACCGCGTCCACGTTGGTTTTAACGATGGTGTCTTCAAGACGGTTGGTTTTGCCCACGTACTTTCCGGTGTTGACGTCCACGGCCACCAGCGCCTCGGTTTGATTGATGACGATGTAGCCGCCCGACTTCAGCCACACTTTGGGCTTCAGGGCCTTGTCCAGCTCGGCCTGAATGCCGAACTCCTCGTAGAGCGGCGTGTCGCTGGTGTAGAGCTTTACCTTGCCCACCAGCGCGGGCTGGCAGCGATTCACGAAATCGAGCACGCGCTCGTAGTCAACCTCACTATCCACGCGGACGCACTTGAAGTCGGGCGTCAGCAGGTCGCGCAGCAGGCGCTGAACGAGATCCAGATCGCGATGAATAAGCGCCGGGGCCTTCAGGCGCTCCGACTTGGCGCGAATTTCCGCCCATAGCGTGGAAAGGAACTTCAGGTCGGCCTTGAACTCCTCCTCGCTGCGGCCCTGGCCCGCGGTGCGGACAATGA
>JASICF010000429.1 GCA_030044775.1 Candidatus Sulfotelmatobacter sp.
TGCATCGGATGCATCCATCGGTTCCGGAGGTTCGTTCAGGCCCAGCAGCCGTGTCACCATATGCTGAACCTGCTGCTTTTCCGCTCGTCCGTATCCCACCACTGACGACTTGATCGTCAATGGAGAATATTCCGCCACTTCCAGTCCTGCGGCAGCTGCGGCGAGCATAGCTACTCCCCTCACCTGTCCCAACTTCAGTGCCGACTTCACGTTCAATGCATAGAAGATCCCTTCAATCGCCACTTCATCCGGGTGATGAGTTCTAATCAGAGAGCCCAGTTGCTCATAGATTTGCGCCAGACGACGCGCCAGCGCGTCACGCGGCGAGAGCTGGATAGCCCCGCAGGCGACGCAGCGCAGCTGCGCGGCGGAATCCATTTCGACAATGCCGAATCCGGTGTACTCGCCGCCACAGTCGATGCCCAAGACCCGCATGGTTTTCCAGTTTAGCGCGGAAGCGTCAAGGATCATAGAACCTGTGCAGCTCTAGCAAACACGCGGGATTGCGGGAAAGCAATCCCATGAGGTATGCGGGGCGCGAACCCGGCCTGTAAATGAGATTTCGGGAAGATTGATAGCTGCCATAAGAATTTTGAATTTGCTTCCCCGGAAAGAATTCGTAAAGATCCTGCAGTAAGCACATCCTGGGCCGCTAATACGGGGAGGGACAATGAAGAAATTATTGCTGGCTCCGCTGTCGCTGGCGCTGATGACGATGGGAAGCGCCTCGGCTCAAAACTCTTCGCAACCTGCCACGAAGCCCGATGCCGGCGCGCACTTGTCGGCCGGTAAACCGATTCTGATCTCCGGTAGAGTCAGCGGAGACGGGCAACATTTCTCCTTCGACCGTGACAGCAATTCCGACAGCGAGTGGAATGTCAGTAACGTCAGAGCTCTGAAAGGTCACGAGGGCAGTCTGGTTACGGTGAAATGCTACGTGGACGCAAGCCGCAATCAGATTCAAATTCTTTCCGTGAACCGCGTGCAAGCGGAAGAGAGATAGATTTCACTGCATGCTCTCTTTTCGCCGTTTGACTGTCTTGCTTTCGCCGGGTGGCAAACTTCGCTCGCCGGCGGTTGCGCTCTGACTGCGTGATGATCGCTGAGGATTAACTAGCTAAACTCAAAAATTCGTCGATCTACCGCTTTCCGCAAACCGAACTCCCTTGTCGATTGGTGATAATCTTATTTTTCCAGGAAGATTTCGAGTCGCGTTCGCGCCGGCAGCCAGCCGCCGCGGCGGGACAGGTCAAAGATTTGCAGTCCATCCGCGCAGGGGAAGTGGAGAACAAGAATGAAAATTGGCATTTTGACGGGCGGAGGCGATTGTCCGGGGCTCAACGCCGTAATCCGCGCTGTGGTGCGCAAAGGCATTTTCACCTACGGCGACGAATTTATCGGCTTTCTGGAGGGCTGGCGCGGGCTGATTGAAAACATGAGCACGCCGGTGGACCTCGACGTGGTAGGAGGAATTCTGCCTCGCGGTGGAACCATTCTTCGCACTTCCCGCACCAACCCTTCGAAGCGGCCGGATGGGATCGACCGGTGCCTGGCGACCCTGGAGAAGAATCAGATTGACGCACTCATCGCAATCGGCGGTGACGACACTCTTTCCGTGGCGCAAAAACTGTACGAACGGGGTGTGAAGGTGGTGGGTGTTCCGAAAACCATCGACAACGACCTTGGCGGCACCGATTACACATTCGGCTTTGACACGGCGTGCAATATCGTCTGCGAAGCCCTCGACCGGGTTCACACTACTGCCGAAGCTCACAACCGGGTTATGGTCGTCGAAGTGATGGGGCGGGATGCGGGCTGGATCGCGCTTTACAGCGGCATCGCCGGAGGAGCCGATGTGATTCTGATTCCCGAGCGGCCGTTCGATGTAGACCGGGTTGCAGAATCCATCCGACAACGCCACGAGCGCGGGCGATACTTTTCCATCGTCGTTGTCGCGGAGGGGGCGAAGTTCTCGTCGGCCGAACCCGGCCATGGCGCGCCCGTGCTGCAAGACATGGGCAAAGACGAATTCGGCCACGTCAAACTTGGGGGAATTGCCAACATTCTCGCGCGCGAAATTGAAAAGCGCACGGGCTACGAGACTCGCGCTGTCGTTCTCGGCCACATCCAGCGGGGAGGATCTCCCAGTGCCTTTGACCGCGTTTTAGCCACGCGTTATGGCTTGGGCGCTATTGACATGGTGCACCGCGGCGACTTCGGCTGCATGGCCGCGCTTCGCTCCAATAAGATCGTGTCGATTCGCCTGGTGGAAGCCATCTCGCGCAACCGCACGGTGGATGACGAAATGATCGAGATTGTGGATGGTCTGCTTCCCCGCGCTGAAGACCCAGCCGCCGCAACGCGATAAGATGTTGCCGGATGAATTTCGGCAGCACCAACCTGGAGACCTTCTCGGCCGTACACGAAAAGGCTCGGACCCGCGCACAACGCGACAGCGACCCTAGTATTTATCTCGTCACGATAGCAATTCTGCTGTTTTCCGCAGTGTTGCTGATTCCTTGTTTCTGGCAGTCGCACATTCAGGCAGCCGACCTCGGTAGTCATATCTACAACGCATGGCTGGCAGCGCAGATTCACCAAGGCGCGCTACCTGGATTATGGATTTCCTCCCGGTCCAACAA
>JASICF010000430.1 GCA_030044775.1 Candidatus Sulfotelmatobacter sp.
CGTTCTACTAATGAAATCGGAAACGGCAGGCAAAAGACGACAGGGCAGGCAAGAATAGTTTTGGCGGATACTAATCAGGTAAGGCAAGCCGCTTGCCGGTCGACATAGTGTTTAATTTGTGTTTGGCGCTGCGCTCGCCCGCTCCCTGGCATGCGCAACCAGGCGAGCAAAGCGGGCATCGCCGTGGAGTGAATCAAACAAGGCGTCTTTTTCGATTCGCGAATCCATTAGAGGCGGTAACCCGTGGTCAACCGCGTCACGTAGTAACGAGAGCGCCTCCGCTGTCCGCCCCTCGAGAACGAGAAGACTTGCCAAATCGTATTTCGTAACGGCTGTTTCAGGCTGGTTCGGTCCAAAGACCCGTCGTTCAACATCTAGAGCCCGGAGAAGTAGTTCCTTGGCCCCGTCCGTCTGGCCGAGATCCCGCTGAAACTCGGCTAGATTGATCGTGGAATTGATCGTTGAGAGGTTCTCAGGGCCTAGGACGCGGAGGTGAATCTCCAACGACTGCTGCTCGAGCTTTTCCGCCTCCGGTCGTCGCCCGTCTTCTGCCAGGAGGATCGCTAAATTGTTCATGGTCACGAGGGTGTAATAAGCTTCCGGTCCAAGGATGCGTTTTTGTTTCTCTAACACCTCCTGATTCAATCTCACCCCTTCTGCGCAGTCTGTTTTTTCCTCGCACAGAGTGAAACCTAACTCACTCATGGTTGCCAGGATGTCGGGATGGTCGGCGGGGAGCACACGCCGTTGCGTCTCGAGCAATTTGCGTTCAAGACTCTCCGCCTCAGCCAGATGACCTTGCTGAAGTAATGCCCATGCCAGATCGTGCATGGTGTTCAACGTTTCGCGATTGTCTTGCTGACCAGCAGAGCCGTTCGCCTGAATCCCACGCTCGAACAACGATTGCGCCCGAGAGTAGAAGCCCTGGTACATATATGCCCTTCCGATAACATGCATCATGCTTGCCTGAAGCTCCGGGTCTTTCAAGAGCGCTGTATCGATATCGCTTGCCGCTTTGTCGAGCAGTTCTTTTGCCGTTATCGTGCCCAGTTTTTCATTGGGATCCGACGCTTTGAAAATTCCGGTCATGAACTCCGCAATACGGTCCGCCCGGTCACGCTCGCGAAATGCCGCATCACGCTGCGTGCGGGCGGTGCGCGCCTGAATTAATGTACCCGCAATGCCCGCAAACACCGCGACAAGTGCTAGCGCGGCAATTACGACCGGCGTGCGATTGCGCCGGAGAAATTTGGCAGTACGGTAGGCGAATGTCTCCGGCCGGGCGTTGATCGGTTCGTGTTTGAGATAGCGCCAAAGGTCATCCGCCAAAGCGGTCACGGAGGTGTAGCGCTCTGCTGGAATTTTTTTCAAAGTCTTGGCAAGAATTGTGTCCAGATCGCCGCGAAGCTGGCGACTGAGTTTCTCCGGCGTGGTACTCCATGTTTGCGCCACGTCCTTGCTCGCCGCCGAGATAATCGCATCGGATGCGCGTAGCGGCTCAGTTTCCACAATTGCTTTGACCAGCTGTGCAGCAGAATGCGTTTCCCTCCCCGCTGGGTGCTGTCCCGTCAGCAGAAGGTACAGCAGAACGCCTAACGAGTAGACGTCGGTTGCGGTCGTTACCGCGCCGCCGGTGACTTGTTCCGGAGCGGCGAATTGAGGTGTCAGAGCTCCTCCACCTTCTAAAGTTAGCTCGGTTGCCTTACCAACCTCAGAGTCATCGGCCAGCAGCTTGGCGATTCCAAAATCCAGCAGCTTCACTTTCCCATCATTGGTGACCAGTACGTTGGATGGCTTGAGATCGCGGTGAACGATGAGATTGGCATGGGCGTGGGCCACGGCACCCAACACATCGAGGAAGAGCCTGATCCGTTCATCGACGTCCAGTTTACGGTGGTCGCAATACTCGTCAATGTGTTCTCCCTCGACGTTCTCCAGAACGAGATAAGGTTCTCCGCTTGCAGTTACACCCGCATCAATCAACTCGGCAATATTGGGATGACCAAGCCGGCCGAGAATCCTGCCCTCCCGTTTGAAGCGCTCCGCGCCACCTTGAGCGGCAACTGAAAAATGCAAGAACTTGACGGCCACACGCCGCTCGAATCGGCCGTCGCTGCGCTCGGCGAGCAACACGCGGCCCATTCCACCCTGTCCAATTGGTGATATCAGTGTGTAGGCCCCGATCTTCTGCCCGACCCATGGCGATTCACTGTACGGAACGGGCGAGCGTTCGAGGAATTGCTCATTCGCCAGAGCACGATGCTCTTGAAGAAGCTCTTGAAGGAGATTGGCCAGGTCGGGTCTTTCGGCTCGAAATGTTTCCATCCAAGTTGCTTGCTCGTCTTCCGGGAGAGACAGCACCTGGTCGAGGTATGGGCTCACTTCCTGCCAACGTTCCGGTTTCAGGGTGGACATGGCACTTCAAGCCTCCAAATCCGTGGAAATTCTGCGATGCAAATAGATGCGAGCCTTCTCCCATTGCCGCTGCGCGGTACGTTCCGAGATGCCCTTCATGGCGGCGATTTCTGCAAAAGTGAAACCGCAAAAGAATTTCATATCCACGATTTCGGAAAGGGCGGCGTCGATTTCGCCAAGCTCGTCGAGCGCCTCGCCGATGCGTGTGAGTTCGCGGTCGTCCGCAGGTTGTTCCAAAGCCGATCCGGTCGATGTGATGTGAAATTGCCCACCCCGCTTCTGGGCGCTGTGCATGCGAGCGTGATCGATAATGAGACCGCGCATCACCCGCGAGGCATACGCCATGAATCTGCCACGATCGGGGAAAGAGGTTTTATCGTTGGCTGCAATCTCGATGTACGCCTGATGCAGGAGCGTGGTCACACTCAGGCTTACGGGAACTCCCTGCCGAGCTAACTCACGTTTCGCGACACGATGGAGTTCAGAGTACAGGACACTGAAGAGCGCATCGGCGGCCGACCGGTCACCGCGCTCGGCAGACTCGATAAGCACAGAAAGTGCGGGTTCCAAGGCCGCTTCCTCAGAATGGGACCATCCAAGTTGGATGGCGCGTTAGAACGCTCTCCTATTTTAGGAGGTGAGTCAAATATCGGTAAGTTCGGCGAGCCCTCTTGCGCCGATCAGCCTGGGTTTCGGCGCTTTCTCCGCTTACAAAGACTTCCTCATCCTCTTAAGGTTGGACGCCAAGGACAGGCTTTTTCCGAACCAGAAAAACTGGTCAACCACTTTTATGAATCCTTAGGACAAAGCGGTCACGATTCAAGAAATGCCACACGTCAACGTGGCGAGAAGCGAAGAGACCCCTGGGCGGGGTCTCGTTCGGCTATTTGAGTCAATTGGACAAATCAGTCAGAAGGCAACGTACCCTGCAGGGCCGCTGCCGGCATTCTGCGAACCGTAATTGAAAAACACTTTGCGCCCATAGAAAAACGGAAAGCCCAGCACCACGCTGTCGTCATAGCCTTGCCCCATCAGCGCGTAATCTGCTGTCAAACCCTGATCCAAGACAGACGTCGGATCAGCTACGGCCAAGTCAACCGTCACGCCTTCGCCGTTGGCTCCTACCATCTCCGCCGTAAACGTAGTCGGATCCGAAGGGCAATAGTAAGCCCCGCACATGGGCAATCCAACCAGGTTGTCGCTCAGGAAACCGATGTACGGGGTGCCGCTATCGATGCCACCAGAAAAGTTTTGACCAGCAAACTCGGCAACCAATGGAGGTTGATATTGAGTCGCCGAACCCAACTGATTGTTGGTCTCGGTACCGACTCCGAAGTATAAGGAACCTTGAACATTGGCCGCCCCGGTTGGTGGAATCCCGGGGATGTCGAAGACTACTCCGTTATTGTCGACGGGAAACAGCACGACTGGGTTCCACACTTGCTGTGCCGAGGGTTCTGGAGTCGGTGTGCAGAACGGCGCGCGTCCGTCGGTCGAAGTGCAGACAGCATACGGCAGCGGGCAGGGAGTGGACGAGTTAGGGGAGCAACTGTAATCGTTATGCCCTGTCACTCCAAGGATGCCGTTAAAGCCCATGGTCTGAGGAGAGGAAGCAGCGGAAAGCCCACTTGTGCACGAGCTGGGAGGAGCATAGGTAGTATCCCCGATGAGGTGAATATTCACATTTGATGCCTTCTCTCCCGACAGTTGCACGTCGGCGGTTGCAATCGGACCCCATGCATAAAGATTTTCAAATTCCGCACATTCATACACAGTAAAGGAAGGTGGCTGCTGTTGAAGTGTGACCGGCAGGGTTAGAACCGAAGAAAAGAGTCTTAGACCTGTTGAACCGGAGTCCAGCAACACATTATTGATGATTTGGCAATTCGAGGTGCCCGGGAGACAAACGGTTACGCTGACGAGTGGCCGATTTATGGCCGGGCTAGGTCCAACCCCGGCACCGACAACGACCGGCAGTTCATTCGGCGCCGACGGAGTGACCGGCGGCGGCGGGGTCGTAGTTGAGCCGTTTCCAAGACTTTGAGTATTTCCCGTGCCCATGCCCCCCGTAGTGCAGCCGACGCTAATGAGAACGGTCACGAGCAGTGTTAAAAGTACCAGCTTGTCCGAAGCCTTTTCTGCCCAACTAACGCTACTCGATGCTGTTGCAACAGATGTGGAATGGCGCGTCGAATTCGACATATATTCCTCCTTTTTTCGCAGCTGGCTTTTTAAGCCTTCACCCTATAGCGCGATATGTCTTAAAAAATGGGGCCACGCGACGAATAAAGAGTTTCTTTGTGGCAGAGTTACGCACGATGCGGCATCCGGAAAGCATCCGGAGATCCGGGCACAGCGAGGCGATTTCACCTGACGTCCGTATCCTTTTCCGAAAAGGCTGGCGGCTCCCATTGCGATGAGAATGGCAAATGTCTCTCAATTTGCTTCAGCCGCTTTGGCATATGGCGCCAGCAGAAGCGTTCGATGTCCGGGAGAAACTCTTGCGACAGGTTACTTTGCGCATGGTCGAGAATAGTGCGCCCCGTTCGATCCATCGTG
>JASICF010000431.1 GCA_030044775.1 Candidatus Sulfotelmatobacter sp.
GAGCCGCCTCCGAGATTGGCGCAAACTGAAAGCAGAACGGGTGAGGTATTTATGCCAAAAGATAACCGGGATCTTCTTGAGGTCCTGAAATTCGAACTGGAGTTTCTTGAGCAGGGGGGCTACGGACGCCTGCCCCGTGAGGCGTGGCGGTCCCGGCTGATTTTCGAAGATTCCCCAACCTGCCCCAACTTCAATTCATGCGAGCAGGTTCCGTGCGAAGAATGCGTGCTCGCTCCGCTATTCCCGGAGGAAGCGCGCCAGGAAAATGTTCCCTGCGATCACATCCCCATTACTCTTGCGGGAGACACGCTGGAATCCTTGTACCGTACGGGCACCCAGAGGGAAATTGAGGATGTGCTCGGCGCGTGGCTGAGGACGACGATCAAGCGACTGGAAGCCGAAAGAACTCGCGCGAGGACAAAGACGCCAGCGTAAGCGCGATAGAAACCATCGTCTCTTTAAGTTTTTTTAACCTAATCCCAGTTTTGTTCCCAATTTCGAACGATCATGTTTCTCTCCCAAGGCTGACTCTTGTTTCTTAATTTGTGCCTCATGCAAAGGAGTTGTTTTGGGAATAACCGGCTGCCGGCTAGTGATGAGAGTCACTTTCTGCTGTGACAATCGGCATTGTTTCTTTAAACTCCTGCCCATACACTCAGACCGTCGGCATGAGTTGGGTTTACAAGAAAGCCGGCAATACTTCATATGAACGGAGCTTAGAGATGATGAAGAGATTTAGTGTACCTGTGCTCCTGGCCGCATTCGCGACCGTATTGGCTGTCCCATCGGCAATGCGCGCACAAGATGCGGCGTCGCTTTACAAATCGAAGTGCGCGGCTTGCCACGCGGCGGATGGAACCGGATCGGCGATGGGCAAGAAGATGGGCGCGCAAGATTTCACTTCGGCCGACGCGCAGAAACTGTCGGACGCCGAGCTGTCCGATATCATCACCAACGGCAGGGCAAAAATGCCCGCTTACAAGTCTCTTACCGCTGACCAGGTGAAGGGGTTGGTCGGTTATATCCGCAGTTTGAAGAAGTAGCCGCAAGAGGCATGAAGCTGGAATGAGTGTTGCGAAATTCGCGCGACCGAAGTCGAGGTGTGTCCGGGTTGAAAAGTTGCGCTGATAAAAGGACAGGAAATCGAGATGAGCTTGAGAACAAGCATTCGCGACTGGCTGCGGCCCGTCTACTATCTTGGCCAGAATTTCATCTCGCTTACCGGCGCGGTGCTGACTACCAGCTCCGCGCTCACCTTGATTGCTTTCTGGTTTTATGATGTTTTCCTGCCCGGCCCTCCGCATCCCTACGTGGGAATTCTCATCTTTCTCATCCTGCCGGGGATTTTTGTATTTGGATTGTTGTTGATTCCTATTGGTATCTGGTTGCGCAGGAATTCTCTGCGCGGCAAAGGACAACTGCCGGATAAGTATCCGGATATCGATCTGCGAGTACCGGCCGTACGGCAAACCTCCGAGTACATCGCGCTGGCGACCGTCGCCAATCTTCTCATCATCGGCACGGCCTCGTATCGCGGCGTCGAATATATGGACAGCACCAATTTCTGCGGCCTGACTTGCCACACTGTCATGGCGCCGGAGTACACCGCATATCAGAATTCGCCGCATGCGCGCGTGGCTTGTGTCGAGTGCCACATCGGCCCGGGAGCGCCGTGGTTCGTGCGGTCAAAGCTCTCCGGATTGCGGCAGGTATTCGCGGTCACATTGCACACTTATTCGAGGCCGATCCCATCGCCTGTGAAATATCTCCGTCCAGCGCGCGAGACTTGCGAACAATGCCACTGGCCGCAACGTTTCACCGGAGACAAACTCAAAGTTGTTACCAGCTATAAGGATGACGAGAAAAACACGGCGCAAACCGATGTCTTCCTGATGAAAGTTGGCGGCCGGACCTGGGAGGGTTCGGTGGGAATTCACGGGCATCACTTAGCCGACAGCGCTCGCATCCGGTACATCTCGACCGATCCGGAACGGCAAACAATCCCCGCCGTTTATTACACCGACGACTCGGGAAAAACCACCGAGTTCCTCTCGACCGATGCCAAGCCGACGCAAGCGCAACTGGATAAGGGCGAGCACCGCGTGATGGACTGCGTCGACTGTCACAACCGGCCGACGCATGCGTTCGATCTTCCCGATAATGCTGTCGACAGGGAAATGCAACTCGGCCACATCAGTTCCGATCTGCCTTACATCAAGAAAAAAGCGGTCGAGGTTTTGAAAGTCGACTATCCCGCGCGCGACATCGGCAAGCAACGCATTGTTGGCGAGATCGACCAGTTCTATCGCATCAACTATCCGGAGATTTACCAGACCAGGCGCGCCATCGTACAGCAAGCGGCGGATGAGATTGCTGCAATCTATTTGCGCAACATCTTTCCGCAAATGCGGCTTACCTGGGGAACGCACCCCAACAATTTAGGTCATAACGATTCACCTGGCTGTTTCCGCTGTCATGACGGAAGTCACACCAGCGCGGACGGCCAGACCATCACTAATGACTGTTCTGCCTGTCATGAATTTCTGGCAACAGCCGAAGAACATCCCAAGGTCCTAACCGACCTGGGGATGAAATAGGAGCAAGACTGCAGTAAGGAGTACGACCGTGCCCAACGGGATGCGAGTTGTAACGGGCGCCGGCAAGCGGTTGCGTTCAGTTCTTTTAATATTTCCAGCAATCGTTCTTACTTTCATCATTAGTCCGCTTGCAGCCCAATCGAAACAGCCTCAATCTTCCAAACCAGACGACGCTTGCCTGGCCTGTCACGGCCAGACGGGAATGAAGTCCGATGCCGGCAGAAGCATCTCAATCGATCCAGCCAAACATGCAGCTAGCGCACATGGCGTTTTAGCCTGCACCGATTGCCACACCTCGATCAAAGACTTTCCCCACCCTGCCAAAATCGCCAAAGTTCAATGCTCGACTTGCCATGAGGATGAAACTTCCCACATGGCGAAGAGCGTTCATGCGGCGCTGGGTGAGGAAGCCTGCCAGTCATGTCACGGCAATGTGCATGAGGTGACGACAGCGGCCGACCTTGCCCCACTAAAGTGCGCGCAATGCCACG
>JASICF010000432.1 GCA_030044775.1 Candidatus Sulfotelmatobacter sp.
TCGCAACGCCGAACCCCGTCGGGCAGCCATTGGCCTTTTGTGCGGCGTCACGGGCGGTGAGGGCATTGGTTTCGTTGAAGCTGCGTGCCGCGCCGCTGTGATCGATATCCTGGCCGATCAGGTAATGCTCGCCGATGTTGCGAAGGTAATAGACGCTGATCCTTGTGTATTCGCTGACGGCTTTGTCAAATCCCAGATTCATCTGATACGAGCGCGGCGTGCGATAGCCGGGATAGAGAAGGTCGTAGCCCCGGTTGTTTAACGCGGTCAGGGTAGAACCAACGAAGTTGCTGTTTGCCACGGCAACGGTTCCGGCGGCGGCGGACTGATAGGCGCTGCTGAGGGCAAGAATCGCCGGCGCAACCGCTGCAATGTTGCCGCCGCAGAAAGTGGGAAATGCCTGCAAACCGGTCGCGGTGGAGACCACGGTTGCAGCGCCCCCGGCGAGCGAATTCACGCCAGTCAGGCTGGTTGGCCATGGGAATGGCGCAGCCGCCCCGCCCGAGCAGACCTCCGGAGTGGAAAGAAAATTTCCCTGCGAAAGACGTGCCGGAGTGTCATAGAGAAGATTATTCAGCAGAGGATCGGCGTAAACCAATGCCGCGCCGCCGCGAATCACCGTGCTGCCTCCGCCGCCTACGTTCCAGGCAAAACCTACTCGCGGCGCCAGGTCCCAGGCGGGATTGTGAATGCGATCGCCATAACCGGCGCCCCACTGGTTCAGCGCGGGCAGCGGCCCCAGGCTGCTGTCGGTGAGACCGGAATCGTGCAGATACTGCAAACCGTAGGTCAGCCTAAAATGCGGCTTGAGACTGAACGAATCTCCAACGTACATTTGCAGTCGAGTATTCGGATTCAACCCGCCGTCATGGAAACCAAACGCGGAATGTGGAGTGGAAAAATCAAGTCCGTTGCCGAGAGTCACGTAATTGGCTGGATAGTTAACCGGATTGGGTGACGCAAAGGCGAGCGAAGAGGTCGTGCCTGCCTGGGGAAACACTCCGAAGTCGGCGAGGCGTGCGCCATCGATGCGATTAAGATCGATGCCATACCGGATGATGTGCTCGCGTAAGACGCGGCTGCCATCGTATCGCACCTGTTTGTCGGACTGAACTTCGCGCTGCGGCCCAAGCCAGCTCGGGCCGCCACAATACGAGCCACCACCGCTCAGAACGCAGTTTCCCTGGCTGGACGCGCCGATATTGATGCCGAGGCCGGGGATGGGATTATCGAATCCGCTAAGCGTACCTGTCGCATCGGCAATGGAACTGCGCAGCTTCAGATATTCCACCCGAAAGCTGTGAGCGTAAGCTCCGGTCTGGAAATCGACGCCGACGGCATTGGTCGCATTGTTGGTATCGGTTCTCAGATCCTGTGTAGAACTGGCTGCGCCGAACGGTCGAACATCCGTGGCTTGAAAAAAATTGAAACGATAGAAAGCGCGCGTGCTGCCGCGCATGTTCCAGTCGATGCGTTCGTCGGTATCGAAGCCGCGATAAGGTTCGGAGAGATCGCCCCCGAGCAGGTTGAAGGGATAAGCGAAAGGCTGTGGTTCCAGAAGATCCTGCTTGGCGCGTTCGGCATCGGCGAACCAGAAGACCTTGTTTTTGACAATCGCGCCCCCCGCATCTCCTCCAAAAAGTTCGCGCGAGAACGATTGCGGCGCGCTGGGCGGTTGCGATGCCGCGCCTTGATCACCGCGGTAAGAACCGAAAAGCTCTCCATGTATTTTGTCGCCGCCGGAACGCGTGATCACATTCACGGAACCCGGCGAGGCCGGAGGAGTTGAAAGATCAAGCGCAGACTGCGCGACCTGAAATTCCTTGATCGCGCTGGCAGGAACATTCTGCGTGGATGCCCCGGCAATCTCATCGTTGATGTCGAGGCCATCCTCCGAAATCCTTGTGCCGCGGCCGTAGCGGCTCTGCACCGAGATCGCGTCCACGCTATTCTTGGTTGCATCGAAAATCCCGCCGTCCTGAATCTGCACCCCGGGATCGAGCTGCCCGAAATCAAAAATGTTGCGCCCGTTGATCGGCAGCTTCTCCATCCGTTGTTCGCCACGGACGTTCTCGACGCCCACTTGGTCGATGTTCACAAGAGAACCCTGCGACATCTCGATGACCGAAATCTGGGGCCCGGCTTGCAACTTTACGTTTAACGTCTCACTATTCCCGACGTGAACCGCAAGATTGATGTGAGCGGTCATGAAGCCCTTGGCTTCGATTCGTTCCGAATAGGTGCCCGGCTGAATAGGACCGGAGGAATACCATCCGGCCGATGATGTCAAAAGATAAGTTGGCGACGACGTGGCGGTATCGGTAATTTCAACTTTCGCTCCGGCGATAGGCTTGCCTTTAACATCGGCGATTACTCCGGCGATGCTGCCGGTTGCGACAGTCTGAGCCGATAGAGGCGGAGTGACTGCGAGAAGAGCCGCCGCCAAGAGAACGAGCACGGTGGAACAGGAACCGGACCGGAAATCCAAAATTGCAAACCTCTGTTTGGCAGTATTCACAGAACCTTTCTTATGTCTTACCCAAACTCTCAAGCCCTCGCTTGCAGTTCAACCTTGTCGCAAAACCTGTTTCGGCGGAAGCTCTGAGGATATCAAACCCGCGCGTGTTTCATCTTAATGTTGCCGGTCTTAAAATGTTTTCTCTCGCCGGGCCTCGCTGGGAATTTGCACACCCCAGCCGGCTTCAGAAATCGGATTTGGTCGTGTAGTAACCCACGCGGTGGCGCACCTGATAAGACTCGCCTGCGGGGGTTTTGATCTCGACTTGAATGCGGCGGAACTGCGAATTCGACAGCCGCTGCACGGGATAGTATGCCAGCAGATATTGCGTGCGAAGTTCGTCGCTGATCTGGTGGAAGGCGTCATCGAGCTGGGATACGGAAGTCGCATAGTAATATTTGCCGCCGGTATCTTCCGAAAGCTGAATCAGCGCGTGCTCGCCGCCGGTTTCGCGTCCCGCGCTGTTTTCAATGGGCACGACGATGATGCTATAGACCAGAGCTTCCGCCTCCTCCGCCGCGCGCGCGGCTTGCTGATAATCGACCTTGCTGATGGTGTCTCCGCCGTCCGTGATGAGTACCAGTACCTTGCGGCCCTGGCGGCGGTCGAGCGAGCGGGAAGTGAGATACACGGCGTCGAACAAGGCTGTTGCGGCTCCGAGGCGGATGTGATCGATTCCCTCGTCGATGCGCTTCAAGTCAGCCGTATAGGAAACCGACTGCGACACGGCTTCACTGAACCCGAAAACAGACAAGGCATCGACGGGTCGCATAATATCTCGCGCAAACCGTTTGGCCGAGGCCTGCTCCAGCGGCAGGTCGTGCCGCGTGCTCAGGCTGGTATCGATGGCCAGCGCGATCGACAGAGGAAAGATCGATTCCTTATCGAAGACTGCAATGGTCTGGGCAATCCCATCTTCGAGCACGGTGAAGTTGTCTTTCTTCAATCCGGCAACCGGAGAACCGTGAGCGTCGGTGACCGTGACGTACACGTTGACCAGCTTGACATCAACTTTGAGGGTGGTTTCCGGGCGCTTCTGGCTCGGGGCTTGCTGCGCAAGCGCGGCGGCCCATGCCAGCAGAAGCAACATCGGCGTAGATGCATTCCTCATTCGGCGAGAAGCAGTATACCTTCGCAAGGTGACTCGCAGGGCGATTGGCGATGCGCCCCTCCGATGCGACCTGAGAGTTTGGATAGGACCAGCCCGCTCACTTAGATGCGCGGTCCGCGTTGGGGCTGCCTGCGGCCCGGGGAATTTCCGCGGGAAAAGGTTCGCCATCCGCCCACACGGCGCCGTCTTCGAAGTGCTCCTTTTTCCAGATGGGTACGCTGCGCTTGAGAGTATCGATCAGCCAGCGGCAGGCGTCGAATGCGGCCGCGCGATGGGCGGACGCCACCACGATCAGCACGCTGGTTTCACCAATCCCCAGCCTGCCGAGGCGGTGAACCAGCGCAACATCACGAACCGGAAATTGCCGCAGCGCCTGTTGGGCGAGGGCTTCCATCTGCTGCAATGCCATTTGCTCGTACGCCTCGTAGTCGAGGTAAATGGTTTTCCGTCCGCGCGTTTGATTGCGTACGATACCCTCAAAGACCACAGTTGCGCCATCCTCGGCGTGCTTAATTCCCTGCAGAATCGCGCCCGTATCGATCGGTTCTCGAACAATCGCCACATGCCGGCAAAGCTCAGATCCCCCGCTGACCGGCGGAAGCAGCGCGACTTCGTCGCCCTCGTGCAGCACGGTGCCGGTAGCCGAATATTGCTGGTTCACGGCGACGGCGAGCGATGGCAATGCAGTTTTCATCGACGGCGATTGAGCGGCGCAGCGGTCAAGCACATCGCCGACAGACGCCTCTTCGGGCAGATCGATCCAATCGCTCGATCGGCCCGCCATATCCTTCAACATGCCGAAAAAAAGAATGCGCACCCGCATGGGATCAGTTGCCAGTTTAGCGCGGGAGTGAGGTTTTCGGCTGGTCTAGGAGCTTGAGGATGGAAAATCGAAAGCTAACAAAAATGGCTGCCGCGCTCAATCGAGCGCTGCAGCCATTTCTTAAGTGCTAGTCGAATCGTGCGCCGGCTTATGAGTGCCAGCTGACCACTTTATCCTGCGCGACCACCGGCGGCTGAACCGGCTGCACCTGGCTGTGCTCTCCTTTGGTTTCCTTGGGTGGCGGCAGAATCGCTTTTGCCGCCAGCGATTCGGCTACCTCGGGCAGAGAAACCCGCAGGGCCTCGCCAATGGTCTTCACATAATGAATGGTCACATTCTCCAGTTGCGGCGGCGTCAGATCCTCCTCAACATTGGTCTTGTTCTCAGCCGGGAGAATAATGGTTGTCACACCGGCGCGCTTGGCGGCGAGAACCTTTTCCTTGATGCCTCCCACGGGAAGCACATTGCCGCTTAGCGTGATTTCACCCGTCATTGCCGTCAGTGGACGCACATGTTTCCCTGAAAGCAACGAGACAAGCGTCGTCGCCATGGTCACACCGGCCGAAGGCCCATCCTTGGGAATTGCGCCTGCCGGAACGTGCATGTGAATATCGTGATCGGCGAAGAATTCATCGGCGATTCCCAGATGCGCGGCATTCGAACGTACCCACGTCAGAGCCGCTTGCATCGATTCCTGCATCACCTGGCCGATCTGCCCGGTCATGGTGAATCCGCCTTTGCCTTTCATGGCATTGGCCTCCACGAAGAGCACGTCGCCGCCCGAGGGAGTCCAAGCCAGGCCAACCGCCACGCCGGGACGCTCCGTCCGTTCTTCAATTTCCCCTTCGGTGCGAATCTTGATGCCGCCCAGAAACTGCTGAATAACTTCTTGCGTCAAGGCTAGTTTCTCGTGCTTGCCTTCCGCCAGTCGGCGCGCCTGTTTGCGGCAGATTGTTCCGATGGTTCGCTCGAGACTGCGCACTCCGGCTTCTCGCGTGTAATGGCGGATGATGTAGCGCACCGCCTCCTCGGGAAACTCGATCTGTTCGGCTGTGATTCCGTTTTCTTCCACCTGCCGCGGAATCAGATAACGGAATGCGATGTGCAGTTTTTCTTCTTCGCTATAGCCTTGCAGCTCGATGATCTCCATGCGATCGCGCAATGGCTCGGCGATCGGATCGAGCATGTTCGCGGTCGTAATGAACAGCACTTTCGATAGATCGAACGTCACATCGAGATAGTTATCGCGGAAGGTCGAGTTCTGTTCGGGATCGAGCGCCTCGAGCAACGCAGAAGCGGGATCGCCGCGGAAATCGCGCCCGACCTTGTCGATTTCGTCGAGCATGAAAACCGGGTCTTTGGTCTCGGCGCGTCGAATGCCTTGAATAATCTGTCCCGGCAATGCGCCAATGTACGTGCGGCGATG
>JASICF010000433.1 GCA_030044775.1 Candidatus Sulfotelmatobacter sp.
GATGTGGGCACGGGCCTCGTGGGCGCGCCGGAGTGCGGCGATGTCATGAAGCTGCAGATCCGCGTCAATCGCGATACCAACGTGATTGAAGAGGCCAAATTCAAGACGTTTGGCTGCGGCTCGGCAATTGCTTCCTCTTCGCTGGCCACCGAGTGGGTGAAGGGCAAGACGGTGGATGAAGCGCTCACCATCAAGAACATGGACATCGTGAAGGAGCTTTCGCTGCCTCCGGTGAAGATCCACTGTTCGGTGCTGGCAGAGGACGCGATTCGGGCAGCCATCGGCGACTGGAAGAAGAAGCAGGAGAGCGCGAAGCCGGAAGCAGTAGCTACCAAGTAGCGTCCTCTTGTTGTCATCCTGAGCGAAGCCAAGGATCATATATTTGCGGCCGGTTGCATAGATCCTTCGTCGCAAAAGACGCTCCTCAGGATGACAAGGCCAAAAGCTGTCGATATGACAACGATCATCGAACAACCCGCTGCTCAAGCTTCCGCCAAGGGTATTGTCGTGACCGACAAGGCCGTCGCGAAGATTCGCGCAGCTCTGGCCAAGGAAGGTATTTCGCCCGAGCAGGGCGGATTGCGGCTGGGAGTGCAGGGCGGGGGATGTTCGGGCTTGAGCTATAACATCCGCTTTGATACGCAAGCGCGCGAACGCGACCGCATTTTTGAGTTCGGCGAGGTGCGCGTGTTTGTTGACCCGAAGTCGTTTATCTACCTGCATGGCATGACGCTCGATTACCAGGAAACATTGATGCAGCAGGGATTCGTCTTTGTGAATCCCCAGGCCACGAAGTCTTGCGGGTGCGGGACTTCGTTTTCGGCCTGAGTGAAAGGAAGTTAACCGCCGAGGACGCCGAGCGCGCCGAGAATGAACCGGGTTTGTTTCTCGGTTCTCCGCGTTCTCCGCGAACTCGGCGGTGAAGTTTTTAGGAGCAGGATGGCGCAACCCCTCACCATGATCGGAGCGAAACCCGCGCCCGAGGAGACGCAGTCGTGCTGGTCGTGCGGCACGATGCGGGCGACGCATTTCTGCGAGGCGTGCGGAAAAGTTCAGCCGCCGGCGCCGGTGGATTATTTCGCATTTTTTGAGTTGCCGCGCAAGCTGAACCTCGACCCGGCCGCTCTCGATAAGGATTTTTACGAGCTGAGCCGAAAGCTGCATCCCGATCTGAATGCGCGCGCGGGAAGCCAGGAGCAGCAATGGAGCCTGCAACAGAGCTCCATGCTGAATGACGCGCATCGGACGTTGAAGGATCCGGTGAAGCGCACGCAATACCTGTTGAAACTGGAAGGCGTGGAACTGGAAGAGCAATCGAAAAGCGCGACGGAGCAGGCGCGAGCGAGCGGACAAGCGAAGAAACAAATTGTTCCGCCGGGTCTGTTGGAAGAAGTGTTTGAGCTGAATATGACGCTCGAAGAACTGCGAACGAGCAAAAAGATGGGAGAGGACGATCCGGCGCTGATCGAAGAAGTCGGGCGGCACAAAATCGAACTGGAGGAAAAGTACGATGCGCTGCTGCGCGAGCTCCAGACGGACTGGAAAACCTGGGATGCGTTGATCGATCGCGGACAGGGGGGCGAGACGGTTTCTGAGAGCGAATACCGGCAAGCGCTCGACAAGTTGGTGGATGTGCTGAATCGAAGGAACTACATTCGCAATCTGGTAAGGGATGTGAACGAGGTGTTGGAAGGCTGAGGGGATTTGTAATTTGGTAATCGGGCAATTTGTGATTTAACCCGGAGCGCCAGGAATTCTTAAATTACAAATTACCCGATTACAAAATTACAAATGAGTTCTGATCGCATTGTCGGAATCGATTTAGGCACCACGAACTCTCTTGTGGCGTTCATGCAGGGCGAGAGCCCTGTGGTAATTCCCGGAGAGGACGGATCAAATCTCGTGCCGTCGGTGGTAGCGTTGGATCAGAACGATCAACCGGTAATCGGGAATGCGGCGCGCAATTTGCTGATTGCCAATCCCGAACGGGCGGTGTATTCGATCAAACGGCTGATGGGTCGCGGGGTTGAGGATGTACAGGAGGAGTTGAAGTTCTTTCCCTTTCAACTGGCGGAGGATTTGCAGCCGGGGGAAGTGCTGCGCATCAGACTTGGCGAAAAGAAGCTGGGCGCGAAGACATTTACTCCACCGGAAATTTCAGCGCTAATCCTGCGGCAGCTCAAGCGCAATGCCGAGCGATTTTTCGGAGCCCCGGTCACGAAGGCCGTGATCACGGTTCCGGCATATTTCAACGACGCGCAGCGACAAGCAACAAAAGATGCAGGACGCATCGCCGGGCTGGAAGTTTTGCGTCTGGTGAATGAACCGACCGCGGCGTCGCTGGCGTACGGACTGGACAAGAAACAGAACGGAATTGTCGCGGTTTACGACTTAGGAGGCGGGACGTTTGATATTTCGATTCTTCGCCTGCACGACGGCATTTTCGAGGTGATCGCGACGAATGGCGATACACATCTGGGCGGCGACGATATCGACAACCTGCTGATTACGATTGCGCTGGACGATATTCAGGGCGATCTCGGCATGGACGTGCGGCGGAATGCCGAGGTGGTGCAAGCGATTCGCAAGGTGGTGATCGATGCGAAGATTGCACTCTCGTCGCAAGACTCGACCAAGCTGAGCGTTGACCTGCCCGGCGGAAAGCGATATCTGCGCGAGATCACGCGCGAGCAGTTCGAGCAGTTGATTCAGCCGGTCATCGATCGCACGGTCGGACCCTGCAAGCAGGCTTTGAAAGATGCAGACCTTAAGCCGGAGCAGATCGACGAGGTCGTGCTGGTCGGAGGGTCGACGCGCATTCCGAAGGTTCGCGCCCTGGTGAAAGAGATGTTCCATCGCGAGCCGCATACGGATTTGAATCCGGATGAAGTGGTTGCGCTGGGTGCGGCGGTGCAGGCCAATATTCTTGGCGGCGGATCAGAAGCCACCGAGAACATGCTGCTGCTCGATGTGACTCCGCTTTCGCTGGGCATTGAAGTTGCGGGCGGCGTGACGGACAAGATCATTCTGCGCAACTCGACGATTCCGGCCTCGGCGACGCAGTTTTACACGACCCAGGTTGATGGCCAGGCGAATGTCGCTATTCATGTGCTGCAGGGAGAGCGCGAGCTGGCGAAAGATTGCCGTTCGCTGGCGCGCTTCGATCTGAAAGGCATTCCGCCAATGGCCGCGGGAATGGCGCGGATAGAAGTAAAATTTCTGATCGATGCCAACGGCATTTTGAGTGTGTCGGCGCGCGAGCAGCGCAGCGGCAAGGAGGCTGAAATCCAGGTGCAGCCGAGCTACGGGTTGACCGATGAGCAGGTCGAAAGCATGATCCTCGATTCGTTCGACAGCGCGGAAGAGGATTTCCGGAAACGACAGGTGATTGAGGCGCGCAACGAAGCGGGAACGATTCTGGCGGCGCTGGAAAAAGGAAGACAAAG
>JASICF010000434.1 GCA_030044775.1 Candidatus Sulfotelmatobacter sp.
GTGATGAGCCCGGATCGCATCATCGCAGTCCGCGACCCGCGTGGCTTTCGGCCGCTTGCCATGGGGCGCATTCCCGCGGCGGAAGGCCAGAAGCGCGATACGATCGTGTTTGCCTCGGAGACTTGCGCGTTCGATCTGATCGGCGCAACCTACGAGCGCGACGTGAAACCCGGAGAGTTGATCGTCGTCGGCCCGGAAGGAACAACCTCGCGCTTCTACGCGACCGCCGCTCCGCAATCGAGTTGCATTTTCGAGCACGTTTATTTTTCGCGCCCTGATAGCATCGTTTTCGGCCGCTCGGTACAGACCAGCCGTGAAGAGCTCGGCCGTCAACTGGCCCGCGAAGCTCCGGTTGAAGCCGATCTCGTCGTCCCCGTTCCAGATTCTGGAGTGACCGCAGCTGTTGGCTACGCCGCCGAAAGCGGCATTCCATTTCGCTTCGGCCTGATCCGTAATCATTACGTGGGGCGCACTTTCATCGAGCCTAGACAAAGCGTTCGAGACTTCGGTGTGAAGCTGAAATTGAATCCCGTGCGCTCGCTTCTCGAAGGCAAGCGCGTGGTTCTGATCGACGATTCCATCGTCCGCGGCACCACCAGCCGCAAGATCGTTCGCATGATCCGCAATGCCGGCGCAAAAGAAGTGCACATGCGCATCTCCTGCCCACCGACCATTTCTCCCTGCTACTACGGAGTCGATACGCCCTCCAAAGATCAGCTGATCGGCGCGAACAAAACTGTTGACGAGATTTGCCGGTACATTGGCGCCGACTCGCTTGCCTATCTTTCGCTCGAAGGCCTCAAGAAAGCTTGCGGTGAGGGCGAGAAGACTTCCTATTGTTCCGCTTGCTACACGGGAAAATATCCGACCAATGTCGTGGATGTTGAAGAGATTCAACCGGCCTCAGTCCGGTCATAGCTAAAGCGACCAGCCGCGATGCCCGATTTAGTGGGTCTTCTTCCGCGCCCGCGCCACGCGAGGAATCGATTGCAAATCGGTTTTCACCGCCACATCCTGCCAATCTGAGAGCAGTCTCTTCACTGAATCCGCAATTGTCCCGCTGATTTCCATCACCAGCCAGCCGCCGGGTTTCAGCGAAGCGTGAGCTTGCGGAATCAGACGTTCGACTACCTCCGTGCCTCTATGCCCAGCGAACACAGCATCGCGCGGCTCGAACTCCCGCACTTCGAGTTGCACCTGATCTTCTTCCGACTCTCCGACGTACGGCGGATTCGAGACCACGAAATCGAGCGAGACCGCCTGGAATCCCGAAAGCAAATCCACTTCCCGAAATTCGATGCGGGAGCCAAGTTCATGCCGTGCCGCATTAGCGCGTGCAATCTCGAGCGCCGCAGGAGAAATATCGGTCGCATAAATTTGAGCCTGTGGCAGTTCTTTCGCAAGAGCCAGCGCGATACAACCCGATCCAGTCCCAACGTCCGCAATCTGCAGCACATCGCTCGACGCAGTCTGCTTTGCGAGTTCGAGTACAGTTTCAATGACATGCTCTGTCTCCGGCCGCGGAATCAGCACAGCCGGCCCGACGATCAGGTCCATCCCCCAGAATTCCTGGTGCCCAGTGATGTATTGCGCTGGAACGCCCCGCTCGCGCTCGGCCAGCGCCGATTCATATGCGCCGCATTCTTGTGCGGTTAGCTCTCGCTCTGGGTGGGCGTAGAGATACGCCCGGTCGCAACCCAGCACGAACCTCAACAGCAACTCCGCGTTCATGCGTGGCGACGGCACGTCTCTTGCGGAAAGCTTTGCCGTTGCCGAGTTCAACGCCTCTTTCGACGTCACAGAATCATTTCACCACATGTAGCGGGAAGAATCAGGGGTAGAACAAAAACGCAAAGAATCAGCCGGGAGCCGGCAGGCGTATCGTTTCAAATCGCAGCGTTGCTGAAGTTGTGCCGCGCGATTTCGGCGTTTAACACGGTAACGAAACCGACCCATGCCGCATAAGGAATGAATGCGCCGGCAGCCGCGCGATCAACCTTCCATGCCGCGCTGATGTACGACCAGATCATTCCTTCAAGCGCGATGGAATCCGTCAGAGAGGCGAGCAGGCGGCGCTCGCCAAAGAACAACTTCGACCACCTCGCATTCGCGGCAAGCTGCGACAGCCAAAGCCGCAGTGCGGCGCTACGCTCGCGTGACGCAGCCGCGCACCAGATGCGCCATCCCGACCACGCGACAAGGATGTATAAAGAAATCCACACCGCAGGGAATGCCTTATCAGGCGGGGTAAACCCTGGTTTTTCCAGCTCTCCATACCAGGGATCGCGATTGCTTCGGCTAAGACGCAAGCCGTACCACGCCACCCCCGCAGTAGCCAATGCAAATCCCGTCAGGGCCAGCAGCGATCGCGATTGAAGTTTCGACATACCGGACCTTTGGGTGCGCAAACTCAATCTTGCGGTTGCCGCGGTGTCACAATCGCGGCAGCTCCGGGCAGATGTCCGAACTCGCGGTCACACCGCGCTCGCCGCTTCCTCTTTTAGTTTCTCCGCCTGATAATGCGTGGTCAACGCTTCAATCAGCGGCTGCAGTTTGCCGTCCATCACGGCTTCGAGCTGGTGCAGCGTAAACCCGATGCGGTGATCGGTCACGCGATTCTGGGGGAAGTTATAAGTTCGAATTTTCTCGCTCCGATCTCCCGACTTCACCATAGCCCGACGTTCTTTGGCTAAAGCTTCCTGCTGCTTCTCCATCTCGATTTCGTACAAACGCGCCCGCAACACGCGCATGCCTTTCTCACGATTCTTGATCTGAGATTTTTCGTCCTGGCAACTTACCACGGTATTCGTAGGAATGTGTGTAATGCGCACCGCCGAATAGGTCGTATTCACCGACTGTCCGCCCGGACCGGAAGAGCAGAAAGTATCAATGCGCAAATCCTTCGCCTCAATCTTGATGTCGACGTCTTCCGCTTCAGGCAGCACGGCCACCGTAACCGCCGAAGTATGCACGCGGCCCTGCTGCTCCGTGGCCGGAACCCGCTGCACGCGGTGGACTCCGCTTTCGTATTTGAGCT
>JASICF010000435.1 GCA_030044775.1 Candidatus Sulfotelmatobacter sp.
CGCCAGGAAATGGCCGACAAAGAAGCGGCAGAAATCGTTTTAATCGAGAGCTATCTGCCGCAAGCCGCAGGCGAAACCGAAGTAGCCGCGGGAGTGAAAGCGGTAATCGCCGAGATTGGCCACGCGACCATGAAAGATATGGGAGCCGTGATGAAGAACGCGATGGCACGCTTTTCCGGGGCGGGCATGCGCGTGGATGGCAAGATGGTCAGCGAAATTGTGAAGCGCGAACTGCAAGGGAAGTAACAGTTCTGCCGGGCAAAATTTTGAGCTCGTTACTGCTTCTCGATCGCTGCCCTGCAGACCGTCATTGCGATAAGATCAGAGGGTATGAATCCCTCGCATGCTCCAACTGAAATCGGAGAAAAATCTGTGTCTGCCGCGCCCGAACCTCGTCCGTCCAACTTCCTCCGCGACATCATCGCAGAAGACGTTGAAAGCAATAAGCACGGCGGCCGCGTACAGACTCGCTTCCCTCCTGAGCCCAACGGCTATCTCCACATCGGCCATGCGAAAGCCATCTGCCTCGACTTCGGACTGGCCGACGAATTTGGCGGACACACGAACCTGCGCTTCGACGACACCAATCCCGAGAGAGAAGATCTCGAATACGTCGAGTCAATCAAGAACGATGTGAACTGGCTCGGCTTCAAGTGGGACGGGCTTTACTACGCTTCGGATTATTTCGGTCAGCTCTACGAATGGGCGATCGAGCTGATCAAAGCTGGCAAGGCTTACGTCGACGATCTGACGGCCGAGGAAGTCCCAAAGTATCGTGGCTCGCTTACCGAGCCCGGGAAAAACAGCCCCTATCGCAATCGCTCGGTCGAAGAGAATCTGAATTTGTTCGAGCGCATGCGTGCCGGAGAATTTCCCGACGGTTCGCGCGTTCTTCGCGCCAAAATCGACATGTCGTCGCCCAACCTCAACATGCGCGATCCGGTGATGTACCGTATTCTGCACGCCGAGCATCACCGCACCGGCAACACATGGCCGATCTATCCGATGTACGACTTCGCTCACGGGCAGTCGGATTCGCTCGAAAAAGTCACGCACTCCATGTGCTCGCTTGAATTCGCCGACCATCAGCCGCTCTATAACTGGTTCATCGAGCAGCTCGGCATTTTCCCGTCGCGGCAAATCGAGTTCGACCGCCTCAGCCTCACCTACACCATGATGAGCAAGCGCAAGCTGCGCCAGCTCGTCGAAGAAGGCCGTGTCAACGGATGGGACGATCCGCGCATGCCGACGCTCAGCGGGATGCGCCGCCGCGGCTACACGCCCGAAGCCATTCGCAACTTTGTCAAAGCCGCCGGAGTTTCGCGCACCAACGGAATCGTCGAGCTGGCCATGCTCGAACATTTCGTCCGGGAAGATTTGAACAAGAACGCCCTGCGCGTGATGGCTGTGCTGCGCCCGCTGAAAATCGTCATCGACAACTATCCGGAAAATCAGGTCGAAGAAATGGACGCAGTGAACAATCCCGAGGACCCCAGCGCAGGCACGCGCAAGGTTCCGTTTTCGCGTGTTCTCTACATCGAGCAGGATGACTTCCGCGAAGAGCCGCCCAAGGGATATTTTCGTTTGTCGCCAGGGCGCGAAGTGCGCCTGCGCTACGGATATTTCATCACCGCCAAGAGCGTGGTGAAAAATGACGACGGCGAAGTAGTCGAAGTGCATTGCACTTACGATCCCACCACGCGCGGGGGCAACGCGCCAGACGGACGCAAAGTGAAATCGACCATCCACTGGGTTTCAGCCGCGCACGCAATCGATGCCGAGGTGCGTGTTTACGAGACGTTATTCAGCAAGGAAAATCCGGATGAAGTAGATGAAGGCGGCGATTTCACCGAAAATCTGAATCCGCTTTCGCTGGAAGTGATCGCGAATGCAAAACTGGAGCCGTCGCTGGCCAAGGCGCCGGTGGGCGGACGATATCAGTTCGAACGCCTCGGATATTTCTGCGTTGACCCGGATTCCGTCGACCAAGATTCGAAGCCGGGCAAGCGGGTCTTCAACCGGACGGTAGCTTTGAAAGATACTTGGGCGAAGGTCGAAAAGAAACAAAAGAGCTGAACAGCTTATTGAGCCTGTCATCCTGAGCGACGCTGATGACAAACTGACTATCGGCAATCTTCGAGTTTGTTTTAGGTTGTCATCGTGAGGCGCGTTGTTGCGCCGAAGGACCTGTGTATTTCAGGTTACTGCATAGGCCCTTCCCTTCGCTCAGGGTGACAAGGCGAAGGTAACGGAGGACTAAGATTAGCCCTCGGGCGGCGGACGGATAAATGCGTTTTGTTCCTCTGCCTACTAACTTGGTCCTAACTTTTCCGCCGCACCGCAGTCTAACCAGCTATGATTCACAACGCCGCCGATCAAGAACGCGCGGCTTAGACATGCACATAGCCATTCCCGCCACTTTTCTCGCTTTCATCTTTCTCGAGTTTTCCCGCACCGTCTCCTCAATGTGCGTCGCCGTCATTGCGCTCTTCGTGATTGGAGCGCTGGCCGCGAAAAACAATGTCGTCCAGGCTCGGGGCCTCGACAAGGTTGTCGCCCTTGGCAATCTCTTCTTCGCGCTGCCATTGGCGGTCTTCAGCATGGAGCATTTCTTCGCCGCCCAGGGCATCTCACAATTGGTGCCCAAGTTCATGCCCTGGCCGCTGTTCTGGACCTATTTCGTGGGATGTGGGTTGTTCGCAGCGTCTCTGAGCATAGCAACGAAAATTGAAGTGCGCTGGTCCGGCCTGCTGTTCGGATTGATGATGTTTCTCTTCGTGGCGATGATGGATCTTCCCGGCGCGCTCTCTCAGCCGCACAATCGCTTTAACTGGGTACTTATGTTCCGCGAGATGTCATTCGGCGCCGGGGGTTGGGTTCTTGCCGGAGACGCGCTCGCCGACAAGAGCGGGCAAAGAAGAAACCCGCTTATCACCATCGGCCGGGTCATAATCGGCGGCGTCGCGATTTTCTACGGTGGCGAGCACTTTCTTCATCCCGTCAACGTTCCGGGCGTTCCGCTCGAAAAGTTGTTGCCCCTGTGGACTCCGGCACGCCCGCTGATCGGCTACGTGACCGGAGCGATGCTGGTGGTTTGCGGATCCGGTATCCTCCTGGCTAAGAAAACAAGAATGGCAGCAACTTGCCTCGGTTCGTGGATCGCCCTTCTGGTCTTCACCGTTTACTTGGCGATCATGATTGCATCGCTATTGACGCCTGGAACCGACGTTAAGGTGGAGGGGATGAACTACTTCGCAGACACCATGCTGTACGCAGGAACCGTTCTGGCGCTCGCCCATGCGACACGGGAGGCGTCTTGACACATTTTCAGCCTGCATTCTTGTCGGCCGCAATTTGCCGTCTTGGGCAAAGCGATGCAGTTCGCTGCCTGTCAAAACAGCCGGCTCAACTATGGATGTGCGGACTCTGTGCGGGATTTGCGTGGTGCTCGCCCGGTTCCTTCACGACTTTGATTTCAAAGCTTACACGCAGGTTCTTCGGCGGATAGCACGCCGCGTTATCGCACGCCTGGTATCGCAACACGCCGTGCATCTCATATTTTCCAGGCACCACCGAGTGCAAGGGATGCACCCCTATCGCGATACTGAATTCTCCGCTATAGACGCTAAGCTTTTCATCGGGCGAGAACGGGAAACTCGCATCTTCGCCCGCCGGATATACAATTTTTCCCAGCACGATGTCGGTGGGCACGTCCATTTTCAGCGCTGTTGGAATCAGGAACTCGGAATGCGGAGTATTTGAATTAATGTGGTATCCGTGAGGGATGCGAAAATTCAGGCTTACCATGGTTTCTTTCGCACGTTGAGCGGTTGTGAGCGGCACAGGCGCCATGGCGAGCGTCGGAGCCTTTCCGAGGGTTTGCGAAAGAGCGCTGATCGGAACTGCGGCAACCAGAAAAAGCACGCTGAACACGCCTGCTATACGGTGACTGCGGCTCGTTGGTTGGCTTGTGATCCCCAAAGTTAAGTTGAAAATCGGAATCCTCTATTGCGAATATAATCCTGCTGCAGCAACGCATCAATTGTCACTTCTGAGGCTGCGTGCCGGCAAAGTTTCCGGCCGTCGAAGTCGGATCCGATGGCCGCGTATCGAGCGTCTTTTTGATGGCGTCCTCGATTTCAGCTTTGCCTCGTAGACCGATAATCTTATCCACGATTTTGCCGTCGCGGGCGATCAGAAAACTCTCCGGCAGCGCAGGAACCCCGCCGTATTCATCGCCTACCGCTTCTTTCCCGAGCAGAATCGGGTAGTTCACCCCCATATCCTTAGCGAACTTGGCAATATCTTCTTTGCTGGCGTCATCCATGGCCACGCCAACAATCTGCAGGCCTTGCGAGCCATACTCCTTTTGCAGATCGACGAACCAAGGCATTTCGATCTTGCACGGACCGCACCAGGTGGCCCAGAAGTTGAGCAGCACGGCCTTGCCGCGAAAATCGGAGAGCCGCATGATTTTGCCGTCGAGCGACTGGAGAGAAAAATCCGGAGCCGGGGTTGATTGTGCGAGGTGCGGCGTAAGTGAAGCGCCGGCGCGCCGGGCCTTATGGTAGCCCACATAAAGGCCCAAAGTGACTACCAACGCCGCCACGATCAGGGCGAGAGGATTACGGTTCATCGCGATACTCCATTAGATGTTTCAACCCCGCCGGGCGTTACAGGGCGAAGCGGTTCAAAAACGATAGCCAATTCGAAATCAGGGTAAATCGACCAATCACCAGCAAGACTCCGAGCCCGATCAGCAGGGCGCCGGAAGCGACTTCGAGCGCATGCATGTGAGAGCGGAAACGACTGTAAAACTTTAAAAAGCGCTCGACCCCGAGAGCCGTTAGCAAAAAGGGCACGGCCAGCCCGAGCGAATAAATCGCCAGCAGAATCATCCCTTTGGTCAGCGTATCCTGTGCCGCCGCCAGGGTAAGAATACCAGCAAGAATCGGCCCGATGCACGGAGTCCAGCCGAATGCAAAAGCGAACCCGATGACGAATGCCCCAACCAGCGTGCTGCCGCCTTTGACTTGGTGCATGCGCGTATCGGCGTAGAGCGCTTTGATTTTCAGAATTCCCGTCAGATGCAGCCCAAAAAGAATAATAACCCCGCCCGCCACAAT
>JASICF010000436.1 GCA_030044775.1 Candidatus Sulfotelmatobacter sp.
AGCCAGCAATGAAGGCACGGTCTACGAAATCACTCCCGCGGGCAAGTTGACCACGTTGTACAGCTTTTGCTCTCTGGCAAGTTGCACGGACGGGGCAACTCCACAGGCAGGTCTGGTGCAAGCCACCAACGGAGAGTTCTACGGCATAACAGAAGGGGGAGGAGCCAACGACGACGGGACGATCTTCGAAATCACTCCGGCGGGCAAGTTGACCACGCTGTACAGCTTTTGCTCCCAAGCCAGTTGCGCGGACGGTGAACTTCCATTTGGAGGACTGGCGCTAGCCACCAACGGAGTTTTCTACGGGACAACCTATGAGGGAGGAGCGAACGGCGATGGCACGGTTTTCAGCCTGGCGGTGGGGTTAGGCCCGTTCGTGCAGACGGTGCAAAACGCTGGCAAGGTGGGATCTGCCGTCATCATCCTGGGAAGCAACCTGACAGGCGCGACCAGCGTCAGCTTTAGCGGCACCGTCGCAAGGTTCTCCGTGGTATCAGCCACCGAGATCACGACCGCCGTGCCCGCCGGAGCGACCACCGGCACGGTGAGTGTGGCCACTCCCGGCGGCACACTCGATAGCAATGTGAAATTTCGAGTGACTCCGCAGATCAAGAGTTTCACTCCACCGAACGGCCCCGTGGGAACGGTTGTGACCATCACCGGCGTCAGCCTGACTCAGGCCACGGCAGTCACTTTTGGAGGCGTGAAGGCGACCAGTTTTACCGTGAACTCCGACACACAAGTAACGGTGACTGTGCCTGCGGCCGCGAAGACCGGCAAGATCGGGATCACGACTCCCGGCGGAACGGCAACGAGCGCCACAAGTTTCACGGTGGACTAACGATGCTTCTGGGAAGGTTGGTCTTTGCGCCTTACGTAAAGACCAGCGAGATTCTTTAGCTGTCATTCCGGCCGATGCCCGAACGCTGCGAGGGCAGCCGCTCTGCTCTTTGAAGCTGTCATGCTGAGCGAAGCTCGTCGTTCGCTTTTGCGAACGCCGGGCACAGTCGAAGCATTCCTTTTCAGCTCAACAAACCCAACAGGGAACCGCCTAGCCTGGAAAGCTCACACCTTGACAACCTCATCCATTCCATCGCATAATACATAGCATTACTATGTATAATGCAATCAATAGTAACGGCAACGGCGAGCGCGGCCAGCACTGGGAGGCGCAACTTCGCAAAGGATGCCTCGAAATGGCAATTCTCGCCAGCCTTTGGCAATCGCGGTTGTATGGGCTCGAGGTTTTGCGCGCACTGTCAGAAAAATCGCAACTCGAAATCGCCGAAGGCACGCTCTATCCGATTCTTTCGCGTCTCAAGGCCGAAGGTCTTTTGCAGTCCGAGTGGGTCGAGGCGGAAGCCGGCCATCCGCGCAAATACTACTGGCTCACTCCGGCCGGACGCCGGCGCGCGCGCGAAATGGCCGAAGCATGGACCGCGTTCTCCACCAATCTGTCGGCTCTGATGCAGCCGATTTTAGGAGTAAAACAGCGATGACCAATCCGGTTTCCATCAGTGCAGAACCGCTTGCCGACACCCGCATCGAAACGTACCTCGCCAGCCTGGCGTCAGGGTTGCGCGGCTTGTCGGCAGAAGAAAAGCAGGATATTCTGCTCGAGATTCGCTCCCACGTTGCCGATTCGGTCGCCGCGGCGCAAGATCGGGCAGCCGCCACCGAGCGCGTGCTGCGCTTGCTCGGCGACCCGAAGGAACTGGCGCAACGCTACAAAGCCGAGCGCATGCTCACCCGCGCGAGCCGCAGTTTTTCTCCACTTCTTCTGCTGCGCACAACCTGGGGATGGGCCAAGCTCGGAATGAAAGGGACGGTCGCATTTTTTGTTGCGCTCTTTGGCTATGGCATAGCTCTTGCCCTGACCATCACCTTAATCCTCAAGCCCATCATGCCCTCGCGCGTGGGTGTTTGGTGGGGCCACGGCGACCTGAACGTCGGCATGGTCGATCATCCGGAGCGCATGCACGAGTTGCTTGGCCAGTGGTACGTTCCGGTAATCGTAGTTCTTGCCTTCGGATTCGCCGTGGGAACCACACAGGCCCTGCGCTGGCTCATTCGCAGCCGCACTCCGAAGCAGAGTTATTAGAGTTGCTTTAAGGCCATGCGATCAACGAAACCAGCGCGCGCGCTGCCGGCGAGGGAGAAATGCCGTGATCAAGTCCTTCCCTGTATCGAGTCCGCTGAGCGCATATGGTGGATCAGATATAAAACGATCGCTACGTTGAGCGTCAGCACGACGATTTTGGCGTACCCGAAATGCCGGTGGATTTCATAAATCTCAACCGGCACTAAAGAAGCGGTGATAACTACCGTGAGCCACTCCCCCCACCGTTTTCGCAACCAGAGACCGGTCCCTTCCGTCAGGAACAATACAGCGTAGAGGAAGATGCCTAATCCAAGTTTCTTAACCTGCGCCGGGCTCACGTGCGCCGCTTTTTCCAACGCCAAATTGACATAATGGCTTGCCGGATCGAGCCTCAGCGCCTCAGTCCAGTGCATGAGCACGTCCCCGACATCTTTGTGAAGAAGTCTAAACAGGCCGACGCCCACCGCAGTGAGCAGTGCCGCGTTAAGAAATTTGAATACTGCGATGAGCCGTAACATCCGTTCGTCTGACGATTTCATGCAGCGCCATTATGCCCTAACTGTTACTGGGTAGATCGTGTGGGGGCGGACACTCCCGTCGGCGAGCCCAGGGAGGATTTGAAAGGGCGCGGCTTGAGCCGCGCCGCCACAACACCATGCCACAACAAAGGCCACGGCTTTCGCCGTGGCCTCGATCATCCGAGAAAAGCTTAGTATCTTCCGCCGCCTCCACCGCCGCGTCCGCCGCGGTCGCGGCCTCCGCCGTGACGTCCGCCACGTCCACGATCGCGTC
>JASICF010000047.1 GCA_030044775.1 Candidatus Sulfotelmatobacter sp.
CGGACAGCTTTATCGGCCAGAAGAGTCCAGTCGTTGACGGTGAGGTAGGTTAATCCATTTCTTGCCGCCGACAAGGTGGCAACTTCTCGTTCAATACCCTTGGACATGGATGTTCGCGACCCGAGACGCGCAAAGCCAAACCGAAAGCAATCAGAAGCAAACGAAGCTAACAACAGGGCAGTTCAAGGGTAGCAGAAAACCGGCGGGTGTGAGAATCACGGAGTAGTGGAAACGCGAAAGGAAACCGGAGATAAGGTATGGTGCGCCCGGACGGAGTCGAACCGCCAACCCCTAGCTTCGTAGGCTAGTGCTCTATCCAGTTGAGCTACGGGCGCGGACTGCGCGGCAGCGAGCAGGCTCGCTCAATTATATACGGAATCGAATAGCGCATTGAGCGGAAGAAACATTTTCGAGAAGACGCCGCTCGAAAAATTGCGTTTGTGGAGAAATCGAGGTGAGCGGTCTGCATGAAAAGACTCTACCTGCATCGCCACGACTACGGGTTTATCCCGAAGTAAATCTTTCCGAGGTCTGAGAAATTCCTACAAGGCATTGGCGTTGGCCAATCAGTATTATGAGCCACTTAGAGAACGGCAAGCGGTGTGCTGTAGCAGTGGCAGACGAAGTGGCGCGCAACGGGGCGCTCCAAGAAGAACTTCGGCCAGAGGTTTTCTTGGACGCCCCTTTGCATTTTGCGCCGCAAAGACAAGCTGCCCGAGAGCCAACCTTCCGGATTACAGTCGGCCGCCCAGGTTTCAATCCAACCAATTTTGGTCTTGAGCCAGGATTTTCAGGCCAGTGCAACCGGTTCACGGACATCGATTCCGGCCTGGCGCAAGAGACGGGCAACGGCATCGCCTTTCAACCGGGAGGCGTCAAAAGCCACTCTAACGGTGCGCCGCTTGTGGTCGAACTGCACCTGCTGGATGCCATACACCTCGCGCATACCGTCGATCGCGCGCAATTCGCTCTCGCCGGGCGTAGATCCGTAGCCGAAGACGATTTCGAGATAAGTCATTGCGATTATCCTTCTGCCAAATCAGACAGGTTCGATTCTTTCGGGACTGGATTCACTATAAACGATGCTCCATGGGTGAGAGACTTCGCCATGCGGATCAGGGATTCAGGTGTTCACCCTAGGGTGTTTACCTTAGGCTGCTTCGCCCTTGATCTGCACCCCAGCCCATTTTTCTAGCAGACTGAGAGTGGCGGCATAATCAAGATCGCGATGTCCATCTTCCGTGGCCATTTCATAGACCTCCTCCACGGTTTCAAGGCCAGGCAACTTCACGCGCGCTTCCTTGGCGGCTTCGAGCGCAAGAAGAATATCTTTGTGCATCAGGCGGAGCGGGAAGTTGGGAGTGAAGTCCCGATTCAACACAAAGGGTGCCTTGTATTCGACCACTCCCGAGCGAACCATAGTGGCCTCGATAAGGGAAACCAGTTGCTTGGTGTCGACGCCGAGCTTGGTCGCCAGCGTAAGCGCTTCGGCAAAACCTTCGAAGATGAGAGCGATCTGCAGGTTCATCGAGAGTTTAGTGGCTTGACCTTTGCCGGTTTCGCCCATGCGAAAGATCTTTTTGCCCATCGCGGCAAAGAGCGGTCCTAAGCGATCGATAACGGTTGAGTCGCCGCCAACCATGAAGATCAGGGTTCCATTGGCGGCTCCGATCTTTGATCCAGTCATCGGAGCGTCGACATATGACGCCCCTTTTTCCTTCACGCGCGCTGCGAACTTTACCGTAGCGCTGGGAGAGATCGTGCTGGAATCGGCAACGATCATGCCGGGAGCCAGCGATTGCTCGACACCACCCGGGCCGAACAGGACGCTCTCGACGGCGTCAGTATCGGAAACGCAAATCCAGACGACTTCAGCTCCTTGCGCGGCTGCCGCCGGAGTCGGCGCAACGGCTGTGCCTTCCACCAGTTTTCCCGGCGTGCGATTCCAGACTGTGACTTCGTGGCCAGCCTTGGCCAAGTTTGTGGCCATGGCATGGCCCATGATTCCCAAACCCAAGAAACCTACACGCATCGCAACGTTCTCCTCACAAGCTAACTTTTCGGATTAGATATGAGCGACAGGATTTCGGTCAAGCCGAGTCGATTGAATTTTACAGATTGCACGGCCGAAGCGGACGCACCGCAGCAGTGTGCAGGGATATTCACATCGACAGCAAGTCAAACTACAGGGTATAGTTCTCCGGATGTTTTCACCTCCCCTGCGAACTTGAATCTTCGAAAAAATTTCCCAGAGCGATCCCAAGAGCAAAACAAGGACCTGAGATGAAGATGAAATTTTGTGGTTTCGATACAAACCATCGCACATTTTTGTTTGCCGCAACAACGCTGCTCGGAGTTATGGCGTTCGCGCTGCAATCGACGGCGCAACTGACGCGTCTCAGCGTGGATAATTTGACAAACAGCGACAGCGATCACAAGACCGAAGTCGAGCCGGATATTTTCGCGTGGGGGAATACGATCGTGGGTACATTTCACGTAGCGCGCCGGCCGGGATCGATCGGGTGGGGCAGCGGCGATATCGGATTTGCGACGTCACTCAACGGCGGGGCCAGTTGGGTACACGGCGATCTTCCCGGGTTGACAGTGAACTACGAAGGCGGCACGTACGGCGCGGTTGCCGATCCTTCGGTTGCTTATGACGCCAAACATGGAGAATGGCTGATTTCCACCTTGCCGCTGGTTGGGTTGAACTCGAGTTCGCGCTACATCGGGGATGTCGCAGTCAGCCGGTCGACGGACGGATTGCATTGGGGCTCTCCGATCAATATCGACAAGACCCATCTCGACGACAAGAACTGGACGACCTGTGACAACACGCCTTCTAGTCCTTATTACGGCAATTGCTATACGGAGTGGGATCAGGCATACGGCACGGGCGATGTTTTGCTGAGCGTATCGAGCGATGGTGGGCAAACCTGGGGACCCGGGTTACCGTCGTCGGATCATGCTGGTGGATTGGGAGGCGAGCCGGTGGTCCAGCCGAATGGCACGGTGATTGTTCCGTTCCAGGGCGGAGGAATTGACGTGTTCACCTCGACGAGCGGTGGAGCAAGTTGGGGCAAGAGCCAAGTGATCGCCAATATCGATAGCCACCTTGACGCCGGAGGGATACGGAATCCTGACCTGCCTTCGGTAGGGATCGATGGCGCAGGCAATGTCTACGTGGTGTGGTCCGATTGCCGTTTCCGTACGAATTGCGCCTCGAACGATATTGTGATGAGCACCTCCGCCGATGGAAAAACCTGGAGCGCGGTGACGCGGATCCCAATCGATCCGACGACGAGCACGGTTGATCATTTCTTGCCCGGGATTGGAGTGGATCCGACGACTTCGGGAAGCACGGCAGACCTGACGATTGTTTATTACTTCTATCCGGTTTCGAATTGCAGTTCCGCCACTTGCGATCTGGAAGTGGGGTTCGTCACTTCAACGGATGGAGGCGCGACGTGGACGGCGGGAACGAAGATTGCCGGACCGATGAAGCTTGCGTGGCTGCCGGTATCGGACGACGGACCGATGGTGGCTGACTACATCGGGGTTACGTACATCAACGGGAATGCATTCGGCATATTCGCCGACGCGAATGCGCCCGACGGCAGTACGCTTGCAGAAGCGATGTTCACGACCAAACAGCCGCTGCCTGCACCGGGGAGCGCGCTGCGGTATAGCGGAGCAGCCGACAAGCCGGTTGCAGGTGCGAAATCCGATCACGAAATGCATTTCTACTACGACGACGAAGGGACGCGAGAGATACCGCAGTCGCGCTGGATCACAAACAGTATCAGCCACTGACGTTGCAAGTTTTTCGGCAGTGCGGAGGTTACTCAAGTGTCTGATTCGGGACGGAGGCATCCCACGAATTACGCTCGCCTGGGGGCGAAGTGAATTAGAATACCTATAAGGATCAGGGCAATCATCCAAATTAAATAGGCCCCCGGGATGATCAAGGCAACACTTCGCAATCGAGCTCTTCGCAAACGGGCATCGCAATTCGGTCGTCTTGTCCGCCATTCGGCGATCACTCCGCGTGTGGGGGAAACTCACAAACCGCGGCTGGTATCGAACGGCGAACTGGGCGTTACGTTCATCGGGCACTCGAGTTTTTTTGTCCAGATGGGCGGGCAAAGTGTGATGATCGACCCCAACTTTGCTCGCTGGCTTTTCGTGCTGAAGCGGTTGCGGCAGCCCGGTCTTCGCGTGCGCGACCTGCCTCCGATCGATGTAGTCGCAGTGACGCATGCGCACTTCGACCATCTTCACCGGCCATCGCTGCGGGCCATTGTGCAGAATAATTTGCGAACCCGCGGAAAAGCGCCGGCCATCATCGTTCCCACTCATGTGACGGACCTGGTTTCGGATCTGGGTTTCTCCGAGATTATCGAGCTGGACTGGTGGAAGAATTCGCGCCACGGCAGCCTGGCGGTGACACATGTCCCCTCGCGGCATTGGGGAGCCCGGATTCTCAAAGATTCGCATCGCGGATACGGCGGCTACGTGCTTCGAGCCGGGAGACATTCGGTTTATCACGCGGGCGATACCGCTTATTTTTCCGGCTTCCGCGAGATCGGCCGGCGGCTTGCACCCGAACTGGCTCTGCTTCCGATTGGGGCTTACAATCCCGAGACTTTCCGCAACGTTCACGCCGATCCTGCGGACGCCACGCGCGCGTTTCTTGACCTGAATGCCCGCTGGATGGTTCCCATGCACTACGGGTCTTTCCGCCTTACGCATGAGCCGGTGGACGAGCCGCTGCAGTTGCTGGAAAAAGAAGCCCGCGCCGCTGGCATCGAGAACCGGGTGGTGGTGCTCGAAGAAGGCGTCACGCGATTTTTTTAAGAACCCGCCTGCGGCAAGCGCAAATCTTCTCTACGGATTCGGCTGTAACACTCCTGTGACGACGCCGGCGCGATTTCGGGTGTAAACTTCCTTTCTACAAGTCTTGATTCCAGCCAGGAGGCAAACATGTCTGCAAAACCCATACCCGAGGGATACCACACACTCACGCCGTACATGACGGTGCGCGACGCCGCTCGAGCCATTGAGTTCTACAAACAAGCATTCGGTGCCGTCGAGAAAGGCGTGATGAAAGGACCCGACGGAAAAGTGATGCATGCGGAGCTGCGCATTGGCGATTCGCTCTTCATGCTGGCCGATGAATTTCCGGAGTTTGGATCGCATGCGCCGCAGAACGGAAGCAGCGCCACCGGCCTGCACATTTATACCGAAGATGTCGATGGTGCGTTCGACCGCGCCGTGAAAGCCGGAGGGATTGTCGAAATGCCGGTCAGCGATATGTTCTGGGGGGACCGCTACGGCAAGCTGATCGATCCTTTCGGCCACAAATGGTCGATCGCGACACATAAGCGCGATATGTCGCTGGACGAAATGAGAGCGGCGCAGGACGAGTTTATGAAGCAGATGCCGAAAAGCGCATGAGTGGGCAAGCTACCCAGGCATTCACGCGGATGAAGTGGTAAGAAATATAAAGCTCGACGAAAACGAAAAGAGGAGCCATTTTGGCTCCTCTTCTCTTTTGCTCATGTTGTAGCTTGCTTATTTGATAACCAGCGTCTGCCATTTGACGGTGCTGTACTTCGAGTTGGGATTGGCGTTCACCTCGCTGACTGTAGCACTGTCGGTCACTGTCGCATTCACTTTTGCATTCACGTTGACTGTGATCTGGACCACGACACCCGCAGGAGTCTTGGGCGACCAGACTGGCAAGGTTCCGAGATTGCATGTTCCGGGAACGCTTCCACACGAATTCTTCGGCGGCGTAATCGTACAAATCGGCAGCCCAAGAATTATGGCGCAAGACTCACTGGCAAAGCCGGCGCTCACGAATGTCGTTCCTGCCGGTATGGGGTCGGTGAGGGTGACTTCATCGGCCGCACTGGGTCCAGTGTTTGCCACCGCAATGTAGTAGGTCATATTCGTGCCGGTCGGAACCACCAAGTCTCCGACCATTGCGATGTCCAGTCCGGCAGATCCCACGACCTGGTAATTAACGCTTGAAGTTGGAGATGTATTCCCGGCCACGTCCGTAGCGACGGCCGTGAGGGTCTGGGTTCCAACGGCCGATGTGTTCAGAGTAATCGGCGAGGTGGTGACGCTCTGCTGACCGCTGAAGACTTGCGGAGAACCCAACGCCCCGCAAGTGGCGATGCCGGAGAAAATGTTCGCGCTGGTCGGGTCCGTACAGCTCACCGTGGCTGTTAAGTTTGAATTCTGTGCATAAACCCCGCCCGGCGGATTGAGAGTGATTGAGGTGACCTGTGGCGCGGTGAGATCGACGTTGAACTGCACGGTCTTAAACACCGCGACGTTCGCGCCAGGGGTGCCGGGTGTCACATTCAGCGAGGTCGGGAAGACCAGTTCTTCGAAGGCATCGCAGTCCACCGAGAAATAGTGGGCGTCATAGGCGCCTTCGACCAAGGGGCTAGCTGTTCCGTTGTTGTCGTAGGTGGAGATCACCCCGCTGACGCTGAACGGCTGCGGATTCTGTGTCGACCATGGAGTTGCCGGAGGCGCACCGGGGACCGGACATGGGATGGCGTTGTTCAAAGTCTGTTCAGCCGGCAAAGGAAATGTAGTGTCGAGCAACGTTCCGTGCGGCTCCGCCCCGACAACAACCGACGCACCCTGAGCAGCGTGGAAATTGTTGAGGTTGGGGTTCGGGGTTGGTGGTGGTGCAACGCTGAATGACGCAGGCACCATAACAGAATTGCTCCACAGTGGGATCGAAGGCGAAGTATTCCACTCGGGTTCGCAGCAGAAGAAAATATAGCTTGAGTTGGTGGTTGTGCCGGTTCCTCCGCCGTGCGGAGTGTTATCGTGCAGTTCCGTCATGATGCTCTGCGGGCAGACTTGCGTAGAGAGCGGGCCGCCTGCCGGATAGGTGCATTGCGCGCCAGGCACCACAGCGTCGGGTCCCATGGCGATTCCCGGAGCGTAGCCCTGAGGAATGGTGAGAATTCCGCCGAGGATGTTGGTCTGAGTCTGCAAGAGGTCGAGTTCCTGTTCGAACAGAACATTCCTGACCGTCGAATCCGGACAGTTCGCTCCTGCAGGAGAGGAATCTGCGTTGTTGGTGCATTCGAACGTGTAGACGGTGCATACGTTCTGATCCGCGGCAATAAAGCAAGACGCGTCGGCCATCGAGGTTCCACCCACAATCGATGCCCAGTCAGACTCGCTGATTCCAGAGCTGTTCACGAATGGGGTTGTTCCCGGCGGTATGGTCAATGTGCCGCTATTCTGGGAGACGAGGTAGTTGAAATCAAACTCCGAGATCGTGCCGCTATTGCTGTTGAATGAGAACGTCTGAGTCAGGCTGCTCGGATTGCTCGGATTGATCGGCTGGCCTTCGATGGTCGGCGAGAAAGTCCAATTCAGAATGTCTTGCGTTTCCCAGACTCCGCCCGTGGCGCCAGTAAAGCCAACGTAAGCAGTCCCCTCGCTGGTGAGGATCGAACTCAAATCTACCTGAACCCCGCCCGGATACAAATTAACCCCGTCGAGATAAACCTGAATGTTGGCGACAGTTGCGGGAGTGCAGGTGGAGCAGGTGGGAGTGTAGTTGATGGTTACGGTGTGCATGTTTCCATCGGCGAAGTTTGCCGTGAGAATGGGCTGGCCGATTGTGGAGTTGGCACCACTGTCGCCCTGGCAGAGATAGTTGTGGTGAGAGGTGTTCGGACCCACGCCGCAGCTCTGGATAGCCACGTGGTAAACGCCGTTTGTCCCGGGGGCAGGATCCCACGCGTTTTCGAAGCTGTCGAATTCTACAGCGAGACTGGTCGGAATGCCCGCGCCCTGACTGGGATTCTGGTTGGCATCATCGTCGCCGTATCCCAGTGCACCACCGTTACCGCCGGTATAGCCGATTGCTGCTGTGGGGGAGGGAGGGTTGGGATCGTTCTGAATCATGAATGTGATTCCGTCCGCGGGAGGAGTGGACGGATTGGTGAATTGGAACTGGAATGTCGTGCTGAAGCCGTTGGAGATGGTTTGCGGCTGTATGTACCATGCAGAACCAACCTGATTTCCGGAACTGGTTGTAAGTTGCAGGTAAGTGCTGGTGCCCACGAAAAAAGTAGCATCGAAGTTATTTGATAAGCAGGTCTGGTTCGAACTGAAATCCGGTGTGTAGCTGGGTGAGGGAGGGCATCCGCCGGCCGCGCCGCCCCAACTCACCCTGCTGGCCGAAATAATCATCGCGAGCGCGACCACCGCTTGCGCGACTAGCCTGGTCAGGCGCGATCTCGCATGCTGTGGAGCTTCTATCGCCTTGCTTCGCGAGGCGCTTTGCAGAGTGCGGTTCAGGGCGTGTTCGGTGGCATCACTCCGGCGGCCAAGAAGCAAGGTTGCGATATTTTTGCGCATGACAGGGATCTCCTGAAATCAGGGATTGAACTCCGACTAAAAAGTTAGGTTG
>JASICF010000048.1 GCA_030044775.1 Candidatus Sulfotelmatobacter sp.
GTGGCCTCGGAGTGGGTGCTGGAATTTTCTATTACCGCTCCCTGGTCAACGCTCATTTGGCGCGTGGACTCTCGCCGCGCATCACGATGGTGCATGCCGACGTCCGCAGAGTGATGGAACTTTCCGATGCGCGGGAGCGGAAACAACTGGCGGACTATTTATCCCGGCTATTACGGCAGCTCGCTGGGAGCGGTGCGGAAATCGCAACCATCCCGGCATTTGCGCCGCAGGTGTGCGCGCAGGAACTGGCCGCAATTACTCCGCTTCCGCTCATCGGCCTGCTCGACGCGATCGCAGCTGAGGTTACGCGGCGCGGCCTTCGCCGGGTTGCGGTCTTCGGGGCACGCGTCACAATCGAGACAGGCCTATTTGGCCGGTTGCAGGATGTCGCGGAGGTTGTGCCGCCGCGAGCGGCGGAGATCGGTCTGGTGAGCGACACCTACGCCAGGATTGTTGCGCAAGAGCGAGCCTCGGCGGAGGAGTTTGAAACCCTGCGCTCCCTGGCGCATACCCTGGTTGATCGCGAACGGCTTGACGCGATTCTGATCGCAGGCACGGACTTCTCGTTCGTGTTTCATCAAGGAAACGCGGATTTTCCCCATCTGGACGGAGCGCGCACGCATATCGACGCGATTATGCGGGCGGTGACGCCGGCATGAAGAACAAATCCTCTCAGCTCGTTTCGCGTGCGCCCACGCTCGCTCAGAATCACCGGCGGTTTTCATCTAGAATTAACGCCATGAGACGGATTTTTTGTTTCGCTGTCATTTGGGTTTTGCTGGAAGGGCCGGTTTATGCAAGCGATCAGCAGTTGCAGAAAGCGCCGAACTTCAGCTCCGATGCGCAATGGATCGACACCGGCGCCGAGGGAAAGAAAGTTCCGCACTCCATCAAGGGCTACCGTGGACATGTTCTGCTGATCGATTTCTGGGAGTACACCTGCATCAACTGCATCCGCGACTTCAGCGTAGTGAAAAGGTGGTACGCGAAATATCACGCATTTGGCTTTGACGTGGTGGGAGTGCATTACGGCGAATTCGCGATCGGATTCAACGCCGATAATGTGAGGGATGCGGCCAAGCGGTTTCAGTTGCCTTGGCCGGTGGTCGCCGATCTGCAGGGGTCGGTCTGGCGCGATTATCATTCGAACGTCTGGCCGAACCGTTTTCTGGTCGATCAAAACGGGATGATCGTGCTTAATGTGCAGGGCGAAGGGAACGACCGTCCGATGGAGGAAAAAATCCGCGAGTTGCTCGCGGCCACGCATCCGGAGGTAAAGGAGATTCCGCTCGATCCGCCGGAAAATACGTTTGAGCCGGGCTGCGGAGTTGCGACCCAGGAAACCTACGTCGGCGATTGGTTCGGGCGCGGGGCGATCGCCAATCCAAAGGCGTATAGAAATGATGACCAGGCGACGAATTTCCATGCCGACGAAGAACCGGTAGACGGCAAGGTAATGTTCTCTGGGAGATGGGTGACGCGGCAGGATGGCGTGACCTCCGACGAGAAGCACGGCATGGCGGAGCTTCGGTATCATGCGCGTTCGGCGTACGCCGTTTTAAGCGTTGAGAATTCAAACAAGCTGGTGAGGGTTGACTTGCGGCAGGATGGCAAGCCGCTCGCCCAAAACGAAGCTGGCGTCGATGTGCATTTCGACGCGCAAGGATCGTATTTGGAAGTCGGCGCTCCGCGAATGTATTACCTGGTGAAGAACACGGGGTTCGGTTCGCACCTGTTGTCCCTGGAGCCGGAAGCGGCTGGCTTCGATCTGCATTCGTTTACCTATGGGAACGATTGCCAGCAGGATTTCGAGCAGAAGTAACCACAGCTCCGCTGGAGATACGGCGAAGCGACCATGCGAGAGTGGAATCGATGCGCGGGCTGAAAGATAAACGAGTGCTGATTACGGGCGGCGCTAGCGGAATTGGCGCGGCCACGGCGGCGCGATTTCTGGAAGAGGGATCGAAAGTTTGCGTTCTTGACCGCGACGAAACGGCTTGTAAAAAAATTCGTCACGAATTGCCGGGAATCGCGGAGGCGATTATTGCCGATGTAACCGATCTGATGCAGGTGGAGGCGGCTTTCGCCGACGCCATGCGGGTAATGGATCGCGTGGACGTGCTCATTAATAATGCGGGCATCAGCGTCCGGCATAAATTTCTGGATATCACCCCGGAAGAATGGGAGCGGGTGATTGCGGTCAATCTGACCGGCGTTTTTTATGTGGCACAGACGGCGGCGCGCTTGATGGTGCAGCAGGGCGGCGGCGTGATCCTCCAGACGGCTTCGACGAACGGAATGAAAGGCTATCCGTATTATGCCGACTACAACGCAACCAAGGCGGGAGTGATCGAGCTGACGCAATCGATGGCGCTCGAATTGGCGCCCACCATTCGCGTTTGCGCTGTGGCCCCGGGATATGTCATGACGCCGATGCAGCGGGCGGAGTACACCGATGCGATGCTCGATGAAGTCAACCAGAAAATCCCCCTCCGGCGGCATGCACGACCGGAGGAGATTGCCGCTTTGTTTGCTTTTTTGGCGTCGGATGATGCGGCCTTTGCGACTGGCCAGGTTTTCACCATCGATGGCGGAGAAACCGCCGGAGGATTGGCCAGCCGGTAGCGGCTTCAACTGCGGTTACGCAGTGATGCCAGGAAATCTTATCGCGTGAATCTCGCCGCCAGTCGCGCCACACGCACCGCCCTATATAAAGGAGACAAGGCGCGAGGCAATTTCATCGCTTGCCACTCGCCCGGGCCGGGAGTGAACGCAAGGCGAGCCAGAAAGCGCAAGCGGTCCCTGCGGCGCTCTCGCAGGCGCATCATCAGCCGGAAGTAATCCAGTTTGTGTTCTTCCCATGCGATCCCGGAGATGATCGAAGGAGTGACTTCTTCGGCGAAGCCATGAGCCGCGCCGTCGGAGCGAAGTGCCGCTTCGAACGCGGCCGGAATCGAAGTCCCGAGCAAACCATTTGCCAATAGCAAGGTCACGTGAAGCATGCGCGCGATGCCGAGTTCCCGCGAGCGTGAGAGCACGGAGGCAAAGTCCAGTTTCCCATGCCTGAGAATTTGGGCGATGTCGCAGAGCCAGATAAGTCGTCCCCAGACGTGCTTTGCCGCATGCATGGAAAGCACCAGCAGAAGATCCTCCGTCGATAACGCTCTTATGCATCGACCGGCAACGGTGATCTCGGCGGCTCGCACAAACATGCCATCCATGTCGTAATCGACCGCGTAATACGGAGGCTGCAACCCCCATTGCAGCTCGAGGACCGCTTTTCCCAACGGGCCGTCGAAGGAATATTCGTACCCAGCCGCGATGTAATCGGCCTCGAACTTTGTCGGGACCTCGACACGCGGAGCGTACCCCAGGTCCCGAAGAGCAGCCCGGGTTCGAATCACGTC